>JAFGHD010000090.1 GCA_016939365.1 Bacteroidales bacterium
AGGCGGGGCGGAGCTGAAGTAGGTCACTGACCTGCCCGCCGGCCTTTCGGCTTTAAGAACGGTATATTGAATCAGCAGGATGAAAGAGGCCGACGTCGAAGTATCTTATTTCATGGCCTTCTGGCCGTCAGGCCGGAATCCAATCTCCGGATGAAGGCGGGGCGGAGCCGAAGTTGTTCACTGAGCTGCGTCGAAGTGAGCGCTCCTCATCCCAGCCCGCACTCCGCTGCCAGGCGGACCAGGCCGGCGACCTTACGGACCTTCAGCTTGTTCATGATGTTCTTGCGGTGGTTGTTCACCGTGTGGACGCTGATGTTCAACGCTGCGGCGATCTCGCGGGCACTCATCCCGCGGGCGATCAGCCTCATCACCTCCCTTTCCCGGACCGTGAGACATGAAATGGCGATCATGTGCCTCAACCGCTGGTTCTCATGGAACAGGGCGGTGAACTGCTTCATGGTCCTGAAATTTTCAGTGAAATCGATGCAGATGCCGAGCACCTGATCCGGATGACCCTCTGCGTCGCGCCGGTACACCACCGCATTACTGTAAACCCACACCCAATGCCCCAGCTTGTGCCGGATACGGTAAATACCCGAATAGGAATCCCCCCTGCCCTGCCGGAAGTACTCGATGCGCTCCCGGATGATGTGTACATCGTCGGGATGATAGTTTTCACGCGCCCAATCGGGACCAAAAGTCCTGACCTCACTGTCAGTGTATCCGATGATGCCCGGATAGTTGTTGTTCGTCCAGATATGCCGCAGTTGCTTCAAATCGTGAATGAAAATGGCAATGTTGAGCCGGGAGACAATGTCCTTCAGGAAACGGAGCCGATCGATCAGCTCGGTGTGGTGCTTCACCGAGTTCCTGATCAGCCTCATGAAGCTGATGTCTTCGTTTTGATTCAGGCTATTGATCAATACAAACCTTTTTGGTTAGGCGCTTAAAAGATATAAAATATATTTGAATTCATCATTTTAATATGAATATTTTTATCTGTTTGCTGACCTGGTCGTGATCCGGATCGGAGGTCGCAGGGATTTTTCAGGCTTTCACTGGCCCATGATTCAACACGGATTTTTAACAGTCTCTCAGAAATAACAGATTTGCCTGATTGTAAAATTATTTTCCCTTATTTTTGGCCTCCTGAGAAAACAGTTGAAATGAAAAAACGTATTGCCATTCCCCTGGAGCAGGGCCGGTTGTGCATGCATTTCGGCCATTGTGAAGAGTTTGCCATCTATGAGGCTGAAGAAGATACTATTACAGGTGAAATCCGGGTCACACCACCCATGCACCAGCCGGGGGTGCTGCCCGGATGGATCGCTGAGCAGGGGGTGACCGATGTGATCGCCGGGGGTATGGGCCAGCGGGCCATCCAGCTGTTCAACCAGCACCGCGTCAATGTTTTTGTGGGAGCCGGGATGAAGGATCCGAAAGAGCTTGCGGAAGACCTGCTGAATGACAGGCTGGAGGCCGGAGCCAACTACTGCGACCACTGAACAGCTTTTACTCCTGATCAGGCTCCGCAGTCGTTTCGATATCAAAATTGCTTTCCAGCAGCGCCCGGGCTTCGGCAGCCGGTAACTCCTCAAACTTCCTGAGCCTGGATTTGATCATCCGGGTCCGGGTTCCCACCAGTTTGTCAATCTCACCGCTGGCTCCCTGGATCTTTGACTGGGCACTCTGCAGGACTTTCTCGAAGGTGGCGAACTCCGTCTTCACTGCCTGCAGCGTCTTTCTGATCTCGCTCGATTGCTTTTCTATCGCAAGGGTATTGAACCCCAGCCGCAAGCTGCTCAGCAAGGCAGCAAGGGTGGAAGGACCGGTAACAATGATCCTGATATCCCGCTGCAGGGATTCGATCAGAGCTGTGTTACGCACCACCTCGGCATACAATCCCTCAAAAGGCAGGAACATGATCCCGAAATCGGTCGTCCCGGGGGGATCAAGATATTTGTCGCGGATATCCCTGGCACACTTCTTAATGACCGATTCAACACCTTTCCGTGCCGTTTCAACGGCGGCCATATCCCCGTTATCATAGGCTGTTAACAGAGTATAATAATCCTCAACCGGGAATTTGGAATCGATAGGCAGATAACAAGGCTTGCCGTCATCATCCCTGCCCGGGAGGCAAACGGCATACTCCACGGTCTCCCTGGAGCCCTTTTTCGTTTGCACATTGGTCTGATATTGTCCGGGTGCCAGGATCTGCTCCAGAATGGCTCCCAGCTGTATCTCGCCGAGTATACCCCTTGATTTCACGTTGCTCAGTACTTTTTTCAGATCGCCCACACCCGTTGCCAGCTGCTGCATTTCACCCAATCCCTTTTGCACGGACTCCAGATTACGGCTCACCAGCTCAAAAGACTGTGTCAGACGTACCTCCAGGGTTTTCTGCAGCTTCTCATCCACCGTGGCACGCATCTCCTCCAGTTTCTTTTCGTTGCCCTCCTGCAGGTTCCTGATGGATGTCTCGAGCGTTTTCTTCAGGTCGGCCAGCTTTTCGGTCTGGGCAACATTCTGTATTCTTTGCTGTTCATTGAAATCCGAAAAATTACTCCGGATATGCTCCTTGAAGTCCTTCAGCGCATCATTCAGGCTTGTCTTGAATGTATCGAGGCTCTCTTTCAGTTCCTTTCTGCTCTCCCTGTTGTTGGTATCCATGGCGGACTGAAAAGTGCCCAGCTTCTCCTCCACCGACTTCGTCAGGGCGGAGAGCTGACCGGAAAATGTTTTCGTGAATGTATCGAGCCGGTGCCCCACCTCTTCCCTGAGCTCCTTCGATCCTTGCCCGGACTCACGCCGGTTGGTCGAGAACTCCTCTTTTATGCTCCTCTCGAAATCCTTCAGGTCATGCAACAGGGTGGCAAGAGTATTTCTGATTTCTGCAATCTCCGGGGATTTTTCTTTCCGGACCGCTTGGATGGTTAACAAGAAATTGGCGATCAGAAGTAATAACAGAACGATGAATATAATATACAGGTAAGTCATAATTGGGATGTTCTGGATTTATCTTTTCTGTGTCATTAATAATGAAACCCAGGTTTTTCCGGACTCTTAAGATCTTGTCTTACGGCAAACCTCCAAATACTAGAAGACAGGAATGTTTTATCCATCATTTTCACCCGGGAAGGACATAAGACAAAGGTACCACATATTCCCCAACAGCCTGGATTGTGACATAGCTGACAGTGAAATCCGTATCATTGGTTTTTATCCTAAATTTGCCATAACAGTCAACCCGATGGAATCCGAGCCGAAAAAGAGGTGGGTCACTTATCTGCCGATCGTTTTCTCGCTGGTTTTGGTAGCGGGCATCCTGCTGGGTTATGAACTCACCAGGGTAGGGAACGGCGGATGGTATTCCGGAGGCAGGTACGACAAGCTGACGGATCTGATCAGCTATATCACCAGTGAATACGTCGACCGGATCGACCGGGACGCACTCACGGAAGGGGGCATTTACGGTATCCTCAGCGGACTGGATCCACACTCCCAGTATATCACGGCTGAGGAGTTCGATGAAGTGAACGCGCCCCTGACAGGCAGATTCGAAGGGATCGGGATCGAATTCCGGATGGTGAATGACAGCATCACCGTCATGCATACCATTCCCGGCGGGCCGTCGGAGAAGGCCGGCATCATGGCAGGGGATCGTATCCTCACGGTGAATGATACCATACTGACCGGGCCCGGTATCACTACCCAGGATGTGATGAAAAAGCTGAAAGGGCCCAGGGGCACCCCCGTAAAGGTGGAGGTGTTCAGAAAAGGATTGACGCAGTTGCTTGCCTTCAGCCTGGTCAGGGATGTGATCCCGACCTATAGTCTCGATGTTGCGTATATGCCTGAACCGTCAACGGGTTATATCCGGCTGGGCAGGTTCTCCTCCACCACCCACGAAGAACTCAGGGATGCCGCACAAAAACTGCTGGATCAGGGCATGAAGCGGCTGATCCTCGACCTCAGGGGCAACTCCGGAGGCTATCTGCAGGCAGCCATCGAGCTGGCCGATGAATTCCTGGCGGATGAGAATCTGATCGTTTATACCGAAGGATTCAACAGACCGAGGAAATACTACCATGCCACAACAGAAGGTCTGCTGGAGCAAATACCCCTCGTTGTGCTGATCGACGAGGGCTCTGCCTCATCCAGCGAAATCCTGGCTGGTGCCATCCAGGACAATGACCGGGGGGTCACCATCGGCCGGAGATCCTACGGAAAGGGTCTGGTACAGGAACAACTCGACCTGCCCGACGGATCGGCCATCAGGCTTACCGTAGCAAGGTATTACACTCCCACCGGCCGCTGTATCCAGAAACCCTATGACAGAAATGAGGGTTTTGAGGATTATTATGCCGAACCCTACCAGCGTTACCAAAACGGCGAAATGGAATATCCCGATTCCATCCCGATGAACGACTCCCTCAGATATACCACACCCGGCGGCAAGGTGGTCTTCGGCGGAGGAGGTATCGTGCCAGACATCTTCGTCCCCATGGAACAGGGTGAAGGAATGGATTATTACTATGCCCTGACACGAAAGGGACTCATCTTCCGGTTCGCATTCGATTATACAGACAGCCACAGGCAGGAGCTTTCCCGGTTCGTATCCTTCGAGTCCTTCGACAGGGATTTCGAAGTGGATGATGACCTCCTGGCAAAGCTGGATTCATTTGCCCTCAGGAACGGCATCACCCGGCAAGGGACAGCAAGCGGAACCGGTGACGAAAGGATCAGGAACCTTCTGAAAGCCTATATTGCCAGAGACCTGTTCAATGATGCCGGATTTTACCCCATTTATAACCGCACAGACAACGGATTCCTTAGTGCTTTGGAATCTCTGGGAAATCCAGATTAACCCCATCAATCACCATTGATATGAATCATAACCTTCCACCGCTCCCCTACAGCCCGGATGCACTCGGACCTTACATCTCGGCGGAAACCATCAGTTACCATTACGGGAAGCATCATCAGACCTATGTGAACAACCTCAACAAGCTCTTACCCGGTTCACCCTTCGAAAATGCAACCCTCGAGCAGATCATCTGCGAGGCCTCCGGGGGCATCTTCAACAACGGTGCGCAGGTGTGGAATCACACTTTCTACTGGAACTGCCTCTCCCCGCAGGGAGGAGGTACGCCGGAAGGGGAGCTGCTTCAGGCCCTCACCGGGTCTTTCGGTTCCTTCGAACAGTTCCGGGAAAGGTTCACCCAGGCAGCTGCCACCCTCTTCGGGTCGGGATGGGCCTGGCTGGTCAGGAAGAATGACGGCACACTCGATATCCTCCAGACCGGCAATGCCGGCAATCCCCTCAGGGACGGGCATATACCCCTCATGACCTGCGATGTCTGGGAACACGCCTACTACCTCGACAAGCAGAACCGGCGCCCGGATTATATCGCCGATTTCTGGAAAATCGTCAACTGGCAGTTCGTCGCTGAACTTCTCTGATAATTATAATGACGGAAATCAGGTTTGCAAATTTATACTGTCTGATTTCGTCAGTATATCTCATAAGGTATCCCGGCATGCATTTTTGATTAAAAATACGTCAAATAAATGACGTGTTTTTAATCAATCAGGCCGGTGGTATATCCTTTCCAGACCGGCCTGTGGCTCCGTGCGAATTTCCGAGGGAAATCCTGCGATCAGCAGTATAATGCCGACACCTCTCAATAAATTACTTATAATTATTTGACTTTCAGCCGGATATTTTGTACATTCGGAGCTTGTATCAACTGTTTTCTGCCATGAAAAAGATATTTGCCCTCCTGCTCATGAGTGCGGCCGTGCCTGCGTTCTGCCAGAACGTCACCATCACGGATGACAGCACCCATACGGCGGATCCATCAGCCGTGCTGGATGTCCATTCTGCGACGAAGGGATTTCTCATCCCACGGCTCAGCTCGGCCGGAATACAAGGCATCAGTCAGCCGGCCACCGGCCTGCTGATCTACCAGACGGACGGGACGGAAGGATTTTATTACAATAAGGGAACCCCCGCATCACCCTCATGGGAGATGCTGTCGGGTTCTTCTTCGTCCCTTTGGATCAAAGGCCCCCTGGGTTCAACCACCCTGCTGGGCAGCCAGGCCGACAGTGTCGGTATCGGCACTCCATGGCCCGAAGAAAAGCTGGATGTGACCGGTAATTTAGTACTTGACAACTTCATGCCGATGATCCTCTTCAAGGAAGACAGCATGCAGGCTGCCCGGATCATGCATTTCGGCCCGCCCAATAACGGCTATCTTCATCTCCAGGCATGGGACGGCAACAATTTCGAGAATACCGGACTGGTGGTGAAATCGCCTGGGCAGGAGGTGGGTGTGGGAACCACCGCACCCGTATACCGCCTCGATGTGGCAGGCACCGCACGGATGAACGGATTCATCCTTTCTTCACCGACAGACAGCGGCTATGTGCTGACTTCGGATGAAAACGGCCTGGGAACCTGGAAACACATGCCACAACACGTGTCAGGAACCGGTACTCCGGATTATATCCCAAAGTTCTCTTCAGCTGACACCCTTGCCAACTCAACGCTTTACCAGGACAGCCAGGGCAGGATCGGTATCGGGATGAACCTCCCCGCGGAAAGACTCCAGGTGAACGGCAACGTCAAGGCCACCCAGTTCATCGGCAATGGGTCCCAACTCACCGGAATCCCCGGTGACAACCTGGGCAACCACACAGCCACCTCCAACATCCGGTCAAACGGTCACTGGCTCAGCAGCGACGGAGGCAATGAGGGCATTTTCATTAACAACGACGGCAAGGTGGGTGCCGGGATCAACAGCGTGCTAAACTCACTCTTCACCTCCAACGGTATGATCGAATCACGTTCCGAAGGATACCGCTTCCCGGACGGTACGGTACAGATGTCCGCCGCCGCATCCTCCATGCCGGATGTGGGAACCCCCAGGCTGGAAATAGGACTGGAATGCAGCAATTTCCCGGGCAGCTGGGGAGTTCAGTATTGCCCTTACTGCAGCGCTGTTTTCGATGTCAAGTGGTACTCCAGCCGGCCTTGGAATGAAAATAGCGGTCTGCCATCAGGCGACAGGAGATACAAGGCCCTGACGGTCATCAAGGATGTGGATCTGGCAACTGTTAAATACATCGAGTATTTCAATCTCAATCAACAAATGAATGAACTGATCCTTCATTATTACTGGATTGAGCCGCCACAGGGTCAGATCGTTGAATATTACCGCATTCGCCTGCAGGACGTCTGGATCGTCGCCTTCAACACCCGGGTGATGGAGGTGGACGGGGGGTATGCCCATCTGGATGAGATATCCATTATTGCAGAGGATATCAGGTGGGAATACCTACCTGCCGGTTTGGAGTTTAATATACAGTGGATTTTCCCTCACCTGGATAACTGACAGGGAGGGGTCAGTCCAATACGAAACCAATTACTCCACCGTCACCGACTTGGCCAGGTTGCGGGGCTGATCGACGTTGCAATCGCGCATCACGGCAATGTGGTAGGCGATGAGTTGCAAAGGGATGGTGGCCAGCAGCGGCACCAGCAACTCTTCCGTTTCCGGTATCTCAATGGAATAATCGGCAAGTTCCCTGACCTTTTTATCGCCTTTGGTCACGATGGCGATGATCTTGCCTTTCCGTGCCTTGACCTCCTGGATATTGGTCAGCACCTTGTCGTACGGTCCGCGGTTCGTGGCAATGACGACCACGGGCATCTCCCGGTCGATCAGGGCGATGGGGCCATGCTTCATCTCGGCTGCCGGGTATCCCTCTGCATGAATGTAAGATATCTCCTTGAGTTTCAGGGCACCTTCCAATGCCACCGGGAAGTTATAACCCCTTCCGAGGTAGAGGAAGTTGCGGGCGTAGGTAAATATCTTGGCGATGCTGCTGATCTCCTTGTCGAGGTTCAGCGTCTCCTCCACTTTCCGGGGAATCTCCTCGAGCTCATCGATGATCTGCTGAAAGCGGGAAGTTTCGATAGTGCCCTTCTTGATGGCGAGCCTCAGGGCCATCAGGGTAAGGATGGTGACCTGTGCCGTAAAGGCTTTTGTGGATGCCACCCCTATTTCAGGGCCGGCATGGGTATAAACGCCGGCATGGGTGGCCCGTGCAATGGACGATCCCACCACGTTGCAGATACCCAGGATGGTAGCACCCTTTTCCCTGGCCAGCTCGATGGCAGCCAGCGTATCCGCCGTCTCACCCGACTGGGAGACGGCGATCACGATATCCGTCTCATCAATGACCGGGTTCCGGTACCTGAATTCACTGGCATACTCCACCTCTACGGGTATCCTCGCCAGCTCTTCCAGGAGATATTCGCCGACCAGGGCCGCATGCCACGAGGTGCCGCATGCAATGATGATGATCCGGTGGGTGTTCAGGAGCTTCGGCTCATAATCGAGTATGCCTCCCAGGGAAACGATACCGTCCCTGGCATTCAGCCTTCCCCGCATGCTGTCGCGGATCGACCTGGGCTGTTCATAAATCTCCTTCAGCATGAAGTGTTCGAAACCGCCCTTCTCCAATGCGCTCAGGTTAAACTCCAGTTTCTGGATATAAGGCGTCTTTACCCGGTTCCGGATGGTCTTGAGCAACATCTTTTCTCCCTTCTTCACCGTGACGATCTCCTCATCATCCAGGTAGACCACATCCTTGGTGTGCTCGACGATGGGTGTGGCATCCGAGGCAAGGTAATATTCGTTGTCGCCGATACCCACCACCAGCGGGCTGCCTTTGCGTGCCGCCACCAGCATATCCGGATGGTCATCCGAAATGACCACTATGGCATATGCCCCGATGACCTGGTTCAGGGCGATCCTCACGGCTTCAGGCAAATCCACCCCTTCATTCTGACGGATGTCCTCGATCAGATGAATGAGCACCTCAGTATCGGTGTCGCTGGTAAACCGGTATCCGCGGCTGATCAGCTCTTCCTTCAGCGGTCCGTAGTTCTCGATAATGCCGTTGTGGATGATGGCCAGTTTCTTTGTGCGGGAATAGTGGGGGTGGGCATTGATGTCATTGGGCTCCCCATGGGTGGCCCATCGTGTATGTGCGATACCGATCTTGCCCTTATGATCCTTATCCTGCATAAAGTTTTCAAGATCGGCCACCTTACCCCTGGTCTTGTATATCTTCAGGGATTCATTCAGCAATGCGATCCCTGCGCTGTCATAACCTCTGTATTCAAGCCTGTACAATCCCTTGATCAGGATCGGAAAGGCGTCTTTATCACCCACATAGGCTACAATTCCACACATAAGAAAGAGTTGTAACTGAAACCGGCCACAAAGATACGCCAAAATCGCGTGCCTGTCTACAAGGCCGTAAAGGAAATCAAAACAGTCTGGTATAGATTATTCGAAGTTTCATCCGGTTGGCCAGCTCCGGGCCGGTACCGGCCAGTACCGCTCCGTTGGCATGGATCGCCGGTCCGGAGACATTGAGGCTCATCCCATAATCGGGTTCGCCGTTCACCAGCTGCTGGATGTAGAGAGATATTCTGAACTGATACTGATTGCCCGTTTCCGTCAATTCTCCGCCCAGGTACTCCTCCCCTTCAAACTGGTCATCAAGGTAGGTCTCTGTCCCTCCTTCCTCAAACCGGTAAACAATCAGATTCGGAGGGGGATCGTGTTCAATGCCTGCCTCTTCTACCGGCAGGATCAGTCGCGCCTGGTTTATTGCGTACCTGCCCGATCCTGCCCATTCCTCCAGACCCGGGAAAAATATCAGGGTTTTGATCCCCCCTGTACCCTGGATATAGAGCCGGGAGGTTCCAAGTGTGGTGTCGTTCTGCAATACCTGTGAAACAAACACAGGATCTGAGCTCAGGGAGTAATCATGTGTAAAATGGCCGATCCGTGCACAGGATTCATTGATCAACAAATCAAAATCAAGACTGTCATTATAATAAATGGTAATCTTTGATGAGGTGCTCAGAAGGTTGAAATAAAGAATGGCTCCCTCATTCGGTGCGCTCACCGTTTGTGCGGAGAGGCAGAAACCCTTGAAAAAGGCCAGGAAAGCGGTATTATCAGCCAGATTCGTACTGCCTGCATTCAGGATCTTCTCACCAAAGGACTCTGCCAGCGGGATCCTCAATGCAGGGGCCTGAAGCACGGAATCAACATAGATACTGTCTTCAGGGTGGGGAATGAAAGTCAGTTCACCAATCTGGTCCATCAAAGGGACTGTTTCCGTTGAATAATAAACGCTATCACGGTAAATATCCCCGTCCAGTTCATGGATCGTGAAGGTTTGCGGTGTTTCTGTATTCCCGTAGTAGCCGTAATAGACCAGGGTCAGCACGACGGAGTCAAGTTGGGGGGATTCGCCGAAATCAGGTGCATTGACAGATAACCTTGCATGGGCATAGAACCCTGCATCGGTCAGCCCGAATACCGGGTCCCAGTAGCTGCCGGCCAGATTGCGGGCCATGTTATCGCTCCGGACAGAATCCATCCGCACCGAATAGGCGGTGATGTCCACGGTGGTATCCAGTTCCACCGGGTATTTCTCACCGGCAACGAGTCCCAGCCCGATGGATTCGGGCTGCTTATCACAGGAAAGAAGAACGGTTGTCATTAAGATCAACCCGATGATGATCCTGTTGGAGCCGATATGCATGATCTCCAAAGCTTTTTGCAAGGGGACTGAAAGGTTTATTAACGAAAAGGCACTTTTTAACATTGTCATGGGGCACAGTAAAAATGAGACCTCCCTCCGTCAAATCCGGCCAAAATTAATCAAGGACAGCAATCAGTCATCCAGGTCAAATTCACCCATTACCTGGTCATAGAATTCATTGTAAGCCTTGATATATGAATCTTCCGGCTGCAGAGGCAAAGCTGGTTTACCGGAAACTTCCACATAAGTGGTAATTTCGGAATTTATGTTATCAGAGGCATAAATGACGGCATCGGAATAGTCGACGGCCGCCTTCATCAGGTTCAGATAAGTGGGTTCCTTATAATACGACAGGTCTTTGTTGGTGATCCCGTCCGTCTTCACCTTTTTCCCGAAATCGGGTCTCAGGACACCCGGAAAATCATCATTATAGAGCGAAGAGATCACCTTGGACCGCGTGAACAGAGGATTATCGCGGAACGCTTTCTTGATATAAATGGGTATCAGGCTCGACATCCAGCCGTGGCAATGAACTACATCCGGCGGCCATCCCAGCTTTTTAACTGTTTCAATCACCCCGCGGGAGAAAAAGATCGCCCTTTCATCATTATCAGGGAAATGATTTCCGTTCTTGTCCGTGAAGATGGCTTTTCGCTGAAAATAGTCTTCGTTGTCAATGAAGTATATCTGCATCCGGGCTTGCTGAATGGAAGCCACTTTGATAATGAGCGGGTGATCGTTGTCGTCAATGATGAGGTTCATGCCGGAGAGTCTGATCACTTCGTGCAGTTGGTTCCTTCTCTCGTTGATCATCCCGAACCGGGGCATGAAGGTCCGGATTTCCCTGCCCATCTCCTGGGTGCCCTGAGGCAGGTACCTGCAAATGTTTGCCATCCTGCTTTCCGGTAAGTATGGAAAAATCTCATGAGTGACATAGAGTACCTTGGCCTTTCTCATTCTCAAGGAAGTTATTAATTTCTAAGGATTTGCAAAAATACAAAAAAATATGATATTTTTTTTAAACCATAGCCGGGTTGAACGAAATTGCACTCAACCCGGACAGATCGCATGGGGAAATCAGCAGCAAATCAGGAATCCCTTGCCAGGAATCTTGTGAAATAAAAAAATGGCCCGTGATGAGCGGGCCTCAAGGTTGGGACAATCAGGAAGAAAATGATCAATACCTGAACCCGAGAGTGAGCAGGAAGTTGTTGGTGATCATTTTGTTTTTAACAGGGTTGACCTGTACTTCGTTCAGAGTGTACAGATAGTAATCCTCCCGGGAAACGGAGCGGACATAGGCCAGATCCATGAAGAAATGCTTGTCACGGTAACCAATGCCTCCCGAGTAATACTGCTGTTCCGCATCATTGAGTGTTGATTTGAACGGGCTGCCGTACCATCCGAAACCTCCGCGCAGGGTCAGGTGGTCGATCCGG
This sequence comes from Bacteroidales bacterium, assembly GCA_016939365.1. Taxonomy (GTDB): domain Bacteria; phylum Bacteroidota; class Bacteroidia; order Bacteroidales; family JAFGHD01; genus JAFGHD01. Next base: position 12,081 of record JAFGHD010000090.1, read on the forward strand.
TATTCGCCTCCCAGCCTGAGGTTGGAAGCGGAGGTGTATACATTGCGGATGGCGGCGTTTTCTTCGATGAAGTTGTATTCACCCGACCGGAGCCGCGACTGCGAGTAGTCCATATACTCGTAATCCGCACTGATAAGGCCGTATTGGCCGATGATGAAAGCAATACTTCCGATTGCCTTCAAAGGAGTTTCCAGTTTGTAATCGAAGTATCCGTCGGGGGAGTATTGCCTTTCGGAGGAATAGACGTCCCAGTATGTTTCCATCCGGCTGTACCAGTTGTCGGACATACCGGTAAACCAGGTGGGTGTGTGGATGGCTCCGCCCAGTCGGAGCCAGTCAGTGGCTCTCAGTAGCATGCCGAATTTAAAGTTGATACCCGTACCTTTCGTACGCAGGTAATCATACAATTCGAAGCTTTTAAATTCGGGATAGCTGTTATTATAGTCCTCCTCAGAGTAATAGGATTCCTGGAAATACCGGATATAGGGGAATCCAAGGGTAATTCCGGCGTAAAGCCTGTCGGCATAGTTTGTACCGAGAGAGAGCACCATCTCATTCATCGAGCCCCAGGTGGTGATCATCTTCCGCTGGAGGAGATCACCGCTTGCGGCCCCGGTGTATCTGTCGGGCATTCCTGCAACCGTATCCAGCAGATAAGTCCACCAGGCCATATTGAGATCGTATGCATAGTATCCGTAAGGATCTTCCTCAAGGTCACTGTAATGGATGCCGTTGGCATCCTCGACATACGAATCGATCATGGAATGATAGGGGCTGACACCCTGGATATTCATCCTGTTGTGGTAATTATTCAGACGGTTCAAACCAATGGCAAACTGGAAGGATTTCAGGTCTCCGGATCCGTCAATGGGCATGTTCAAAACCAGCCCCACATTGCTCAGGTTGAAATTCTCCTTGGAATCGTCTGAAAAGGTGCCGTTGTGGGTTGATTCGGTTTTTCCGAAATAGAGTGCCGGGGTAATTGAAAATTCAGAATTCTGATACAGTCCGATACCGGCCGGATTGGTGCTGAGTACCGAAAAGTCGGCACCCAGGGCCCCAAAAGCCCCTCCCATGCTGACGAAGCGGGCGGTGCCTCCAAGGCTGGTCCGTGAATATCTGAGTGCATCCACCTCATTCTGCCCTGCAGCCAGGGATACAATAAGGGCTGCCATCACTGTCCAAAATGATCTCTTTTTCATTTGCCTGTGGTTTTAATATGCCCGCTGTCTGTAACGGATCAAATGTTTCAGGTTTACTTCCTGCTCCTTCCGCTTGACGAGCCTGAGCTGCTGCTGGACCGGGGGGATGAATTGGAGGACCTCCCGGATGAGCCCGAAGGTGTATAGCTCCTGCTCGATGAACGGGAGGGCGAGGAAAAGGAGTTGCTACCCGATGACCTGGCAGGAGGGGAATAGGATTTGGTGCTCCTCGAAGGAGGAGTGTAGGTATTCCTGGCCGGAGGTGTGTAGTTATTGCGCTGGTTCTGGGAAGGCCGGGAGAAAACGTCCCTGCTTTCCCTGTTGGCCGGCGGATTATAGGGTGTCACATCCCTGCCCTGCTGAACGTTGGTCCTGTTGTTTTGAGGCGGAGTGGACTGTCTTTCGGTTGTCCTGGTATTTTCCGGAGCCTGATAAGTCTTGACCGGCCTCGAGGAAGGCTGATGAGTGCCGTTTTCCTGCGTCCTTTTCACATTGAGGTCATTACCCGGGACATAACGTTCTCCTCCCTGGGTTTCACCCGACTGGGTGGTCCGGTAGGTATACCTGGGCTGGCGTTCCGTTGAGACCGGTTCCTGCCGGGTAGTGACCCGTTCCTGTGCACCCTGTCTTTCGAGTGACTGGCTTTCGTTGGCAACAGGTTTTTTTACTTCACCGGTGACCTGATACCGTTCATTACCCGTCTGGTTATCACGTGATCTGACCGAAACATTGTTCATTTCCGTTGAGGGTGCCTGTTCCGGCCGGCCGGTCACCATAGTTCCGGTACCGGTATTGCTCCCGCCGCGCACACCCCGCCCCAGGGCAGCGGCGTTTTCATATTTCTCCCCGAAGGTCGAGTAGTTTCCCGATCCGCCCGGCCCGGGATTGTTTCCCCCTCCTCGTGCAGGACGGTGTCCGTAATAGTAATAGCTGGAGTAATAATCCCAGCTGTTGAAGTACTGGGAGGCATAATACCCGTCCCAGTATCCATGCCAGTAACTGCCGTAACCATACCACGGAGAATAGCCGTACCATGGATAATAACCTCCGTAATAGTTCGGCCAGCCCCAGCCCATACCGAAGCCGCCCCAACCCCAGTTGTAGGAGAACCCGAAATAGAGGGAGGGCGACCAGAAGGGGTATCCGAAGTAGATGCTGCTCCCCCAGTACCAGGGATCATAGTTGTACCAGTAAGCATTGGTATAGCAGGGGGAGTAGTATCCAAAGCCGAAGTAGGGATCATGAAAGCGTCTGATCCGTGCGGAATATGAATAATCATAATAATCCGAGGCGTAACCGTCGTAATAATAATTGTTGGTGATATAGGTGGTCCCATTGGGATCGGCATAGGACTCGGAAGTGGAGTAATAGGGTTCCTCTTCCTGGTATTCGACATAATCCCCGGTCTGGTAATCCTCCGAAACATTCGTGGATTCATCCGGCCCGGCCGACTGGTAATAATCAGGTTCGGCAGTCTCTGCCTGGTAAACGCTCTTTGCCTTGGCCGGGGTTTCAGACTCATGGCTTGTCTTCCTGTAAACGTCATCAAAGTCTGCCGTCTGGTAGGTGGTTGAACATCCCGCCATCAGGATGACCAGGAGTGCCGTTAAGAATGTGGCTGATTTCATGGTTTCTTCCTCCTGTTGTTTGTATTGGGGTTTTCCTTAATTTTGTTGCGTTTCCTTAAAAGAGATACAAATACCATACCACAATCTGTTAAATGGCAAAAAATTTAACTACCCGGCAGGAAAATTATGCGCAGTGGTACAACGACCTGGTTATCAGGGCGGATATGGCTGAAAATTCTGCGGTAAGGGGATGCATGGTCATCAAGCCATATGGCTATGCCATATGGGAGATAATGCAAGGCGTCCTGGATAAGATGTTCAAGGATACAGGCCACGTGAATGCCTATTTCCCCCTGTTCATTCCCAAGTCGTTTTTCTCCAGGGAGGCGGATCATGTCGAAGGATTCGCCAAGGAATGTGCCGTAGTTACCCACTACCGGCTCAAAAACGCAGCGGACGGAAGCGGTGTGGTTGTCGATGAAGATGCCAGACTGGAAGAAGAACTGATCATCCGGCCGACATCCGAAACCATCATCTGGGATACTTACCGCAACTGGATCCAGTCATACAGGGACCTTCCGCTGCTGATCAACCAGTGGGCCAATGTGGTACGGTGGGAGATGAGAACCCGCCTCTTCCTGAGAACGTCCGAGTTCCTCTGGCAGGAGGGACATACCGCCCATGCAAACCGCGAAGAAGCCATTGAGGAAACCCTGAAAATACTCGATATCTATACTGAATTTGCGGAAAAATGGATGGCACTCCCCGTCCTGAAGGGGATCAAATCACCGAATGAAAAATTTGCAGGAGCAGTCGACACCTATTGTATTGAAGCCCTCATGCAGGACGGCAAAGCCCTGCAGGCGGGCACATCCCACTTCCTGGGCCAGAATTTCGCCAAAGCATTTGATGTGCAGTTCCTGTCGCGCGAGAACAAACTGGAATATGTGTGGGCCACCTCCTGGGGGGTCTCCACCAGGCTTATGGGGGCCCTGATCATGGCCCACTCAGATGACAACGGCCTGGTTCTCCCACCCAAACTGGCACCCATCCAGGTGGTGATCGTCCCCATCTACAACAACGAGGAAACTTTTAAAAAGATTTCCGAAAAGGCCCTTCAGATACAATCCGCCCTCCAGGCCAGAGGGATCAAGGTGAAATTCGATGACCGGGATACCTACAAACCCGGTTGGAAATTCACGGAATATGAGTTCAAAGGGGTGCCACTCCGGATTGCCATCGGACCCAGAGACCTTCAAAACAATACGGTCGAAGTCGCAAGGAGGGATACCCTGGAAAAGGAGGTCCTCCAAATGGCTGACATCGACAACAAAGTGGAGCACCTGCTCCAGCAGATACAGGACAATCTCTTCCGCAAAGCCTATTCCTTCAGGGAAAGCAATACATACAAAGTCGACTCATGGGACGAATTCCGGGACATCATCGAAAACAAGGGTGGATTTGTCCTGGCCCACTGGGATGGAACCGCTGAAACTGAGGAACGGATCAAGGATGAGACCAAAGCTACCATCAGGACCATACCTCTCGATTCGAGACCGGAACCCGGAAAGTGCATCTTTTCAGGACAGCCCTCCCGGCAAAGGGTAGTCTTTGCGAGGGCTTACTGACCATCATCTTTCCCGGTCATTCCGGATCATAATCCCTGTTTGGACCAGATCACGGGAAAAATCACCGGATTTGATTTTTTAACTTTCTTTATATTTGAACTCATAATCCCCGCACTGTCCAAAGGAGTGGCCACGGATAACCATAAATCACGCCGCATCACCCTCGTTTTTCTCACGATGATGGTATCCTGTCTGTACGCTCAGGGACAAACAGAAACGGACAGTCTGGAGCGTTCGCTTGACGGAATGGATATCGTTGAACGGATGCACACCCTGAATCACCTGGCTTTCTCCTACCGTGTCAAGGATCCTGAAAAAACGATCCTCTACTCACGGTCTGCGCTGGAACTGGCCCTCAAAGAAGGAAATATCCAGGAAGAGAGGACTGCCCTGAGCAACCTGGGTTTGGGATACCGCTATCTGGGTTCCTATGATACGGCCCTGCTTTACCAGAATGCTGCATTGGAACGGGCACTGGATATCGGCAAGGATGAGTACATAGCCACCGAATACAACCGCATTGGGATCATTTACAAGCAATGGGGATTGTTCAGCAGGGCATTGGAATATTACCTGAAAGCCCTGAGCATCCGCGAAAAGATCGAAGACAGTTACGGAATGGCCAACCTGTACAATAACATTGGAAACGTCTATTCTAAAAGGGGAGACTTCGACCTGGCCCTCGAATACTTCTTTAAAACACTCCGGATCCGACAGGAACTCGGCGACAGGGAAGGTTACGCCTATGTACTGAACAATATCGGAAACATCTTCTCAAACCTGGCCAACTACGAGAAAGCCATTGAATATCATGAACAATCACTTGAAGTCAAACTGGAACTTCAGGACAATTATGGAATTGCTACGTCCAACAGCAATCTGGGCAATGTGTACCTCAAACTCGGCCAACCCGAAAAGGCCCTCGAATTCTTTCAAAAATCGCTCGACATCGAGACCGCCCTGGGAATGAAGCATGAGATTGCCCACACCCTGAACTTCATTGGTAAAACCTACCTTGCTGTCGGCAACTTCAAAAAAGCCCTTGAATATCAGGATCAGTCACTCTCCCTCATGAACCAGGTGGGCAGCAAAGAGGGAACGGCCATGGTTTACATCGACCTGAGCAATATTTATATCCAAAGGGGTCTTTATGATAAAGCTGCCGTGTTGCTCGAAAAAAGCCTGGATATCGCACGGGAGGAGAAGCTGATCAATATTGTAAGTGAGGTCTATCTCAATCTCTCCGAAATCTATAACAAGACCGGAAATCCGGGCCTGGCTCTCTCTCACTACCGTAAATACTCCCAGGCCAGGGATTCCGTTTTCAATTCAGAGATCAGCCAGAAGATCACCGAACTCCAGATCAGCCATATTGTTGACGAATATGAACAGGAAAAGGAGATCCTGAAAAAAAACAATGAGATCCAGCGACTGAAACTGAAGTGGCAAAAACTGCTGGTCTATTTCCTGGCAGCCTTCATCCTGCTGATCACAGCCCTGATTTTCCAGGTTTACAGTAAATACAGAACCAACCGCAGGGCCAATCGCATCCTTGAAGAAAAAAACCGGAGCATCACCGAGCAGAACAATTTCCTTGAGGTGCTGATGGACACGATCCCCAATCCCATGTATTACAGGAACCTTTCGGGGAGATTACTGGGTTGCAACAAGGCTTTTGAACAGTTTGTAGGGAAAACCCGCCCGGAGATCATGGAAGTCCCGGGCAGAGACCTGTGTGGCGTTAAAGCTATGACACTGATCAGCCAAAACGAATCGGAGGCCATCACAAAACGGAAGATGCAACAATGTGAGATCAGGATACCCATTGGCAACAAGGAATACCGGGATGTTATCCTCTTCAGTAATGCCTTTCTCGGACAAAACAACCAGGTGGCAGGCATTCTGGGGATCATGATCGACATCACCGGAAGGAAAAAGGCAGAGATCAGACTCAAACATTCCGAAAAGCAACTCAGGGAAGCTGCCATCACAAAGGATAAATTCTTCTCGATCATCGCCCACGACCTGTCCAATCCCTTCAATGCCATTCTCGGGCTTTCATCACTGCTCCAGGATAGCTACGATACGCTGTCGGATGAGGAAAAGAAAGGGATAATCAGGAACATCTCGAATGCGGCGGAAAGTACCTTCAGGTTGCTCCAGAATTTACTGGAATGGGCACGCTCGCAAACGGGCAAACTGGGGATCTACCCTGAAAATTTCGATCTTAACGGGGTCACGACGGAAATCCTGGAGATGCTCATGAGCGTGGCTGACAAGAAAAACATCACTCTGGTTTCAGATATCCCCGGGAATACAGGTGTTTATGCCGATATCAACATGATCAGAACGGTCCTGAGAAACCTGATAATGAACGCAGTGAAATTCACAGTCGCAGGGGGGAGGGTGACCATCGGAGCCTCCCGGATGAACGGTTATTATCAGGTGACCGTCATGGATAACGGCATCGGTATCAGTAAGGATCAGATGACACGTTTGTTCAGGGTGGATGCCCAGATCAAGCAGAAAGGTACGTCAAACGAGGAAGGCAGTGGCCTTGGCCTCATCCTGTGCAGGGAGTTTGTTGAAAAAAATGGTGGTAAAATCTGGGCGGAAAGTAAAATCGGAGAGGGGAGTCGGTTTATTTTTACACTGCCGGTGGGAAATACTTCGAAAAGACAAGGACAACCTTCTGAATCATAGGTTATAATTCTCGCTGAGAAGAGGGATGTCCCATTGGCCAACCATGAACCAGGAAATACCATTTCATCGTCACTGCCTTGTTGCCGGATGGTTTGGTTTGGTATTGCTTGCCAGCCTGATGATCCTGATCCCACCCTTGTTGACGACCGGCAAATCCATTCCATGCCCTGAAAAATCATCATTCTCTGAATATCCGGCGGGAGGGGAGACGATCGGAACGGTTCAGGCTCACAACAGCAAAACCATCCGGTCTGCTAACCATGAAATAAATGTCGGAGACGACCGTGTGAACACCCTCAACCTGCAAGGACGACATTATCTGGATCAGGGATTATATGACAGTGCTGCAGGTATTTTTGAGGAAGCCGTGATCCTCAGCAGGTCTGCAGGAAACAGGGCAGGTCTGGCAAAATCCCTGCACAACCTGGGAATGCTATATGAAACCCTGAATGACTATGACCGTGCACTGGAATGCTATCAGCAGTCAATCCTGGAGGAAAGCTCCGAAGCCAACATCCATGGGATGGCCCAATCCTATCTGAGTATCGGGAATATCTATTTCGAGATGGAGGACTTCACCAACAGCCTGAAGAACTTCCTGATCGCAGACAGTCTCTACGAATGGACAAGAGATGATTCCGGACTGAGAAAGAGCAAAAACAACCTTTGCAGCCTGTATTACCAGACAGGGGATTACTCAAAGGCCCTGGAATATGGTAATGAAGCCTTCCGTATCAGCAGCATGACCAACGATTCCGCAGGGATCATGCAGGCCTTAACCAACAACGGAAACATACTTTTTGACCTGAAACGTCTTGATGAAGCGCTGGATCATTACACCCGCTCGCTGGAGATCGCAAAAAGAATGAGTATGAAAGCTTCCATGGTAAATGCCATCCGCAATATCGGAGGTGTCTACCTGACCATGGGAAGAAAAGAGGATGCCGGTGAAAAGCTGGGTGAAGCATACCAACTGGCCCGGGAATTCGGCTTGCTGGACCTTGAAATGAAACTTTGCCTTGATCTTTCGGAAATCAATGAGATGAACGGTCAGAACGGCCCGGCACTGGCATGGCTCTGGAAGCACCAGAATTTAAAGGACAGTATCCTCAACATTGAAACCGCACTTCATGTCGCCGAACTGCAGACGCGTTTCGATGTATCCCGAAGAGACCAGGAAAATCAGTTGCTTCGCAAGGATCTTGAAATCCAGAAGCTTCAGAATGGCAGACAGCGGTGGATCATACTGGTATCATTCTGTGTTGGCGTCTTCCTGATGGCCCTGCTGCTGCTGATACATCAGCGCTTTGTCGTCGGCAAAAGGATCAACCGGCAACTGGGTCAAAGCAATATCCGGATCTCAGAACAAAAGATTTTACTGGAAAAAACCCTGGCAGAACTCAGGGAAAGTGAAGAGAAATACCGTATCCTGCTTGCCAATGTCCAGGATGGAATATTTCTGATTCAGGATCAGAGGTTGATATATGCCAACGAGGGATGTGAGCGTATCACAGGCTACCCTCTTGCTGAGCTTTGCCGGATGACTTTCAGGGACATTATAGCACCGGAGGACCTGGATCGGGTGCTGCATCAGTACCAGGACAGGATGGCCGGTAAAAATGTTGATTCCTCCTACGAGATCAGGCTATTGCACAAGGTTCCGGGCAGGCGGATCCATGGATCCGTTTCAGTAGGCACCATCACTTACCAGGGCAAAACAGCCATTCTTGGCACAGTGAAAGATATTACCGGCCAAAAATGCTACGAAGAGCTTTTAATCCATGAGAAAGAGGTTGCCGAGAAAGCCACCCGTTCGAAATCCTTGTTCCTGGCAAGAATGAGCCATGAAATCCGCACCCATATGAGCGGAATCATCGGGATGTCTGAACTGCTGAACGATACATCCCTCTCTGCCGAACAAACCAAGTACCTGGATATTGTCAGACTATCGGGCAACAACCTGCTGAGCATTGTTAACGAAATCCTGGATTTCTCGCGCATTGAAGCAGGTCAGATCCGGCTCGACCATCAGCCGCTGGATATTCGCAGGATCATTGAACAGATCGTGGAGCTCAACGATATGAAAGCCGCCCGAAAAGGTTTGAAGCTGAATATTGACGTCTCACCTGATATTCCGTCACCCCTCCTGGCCGATGAGCTGAGGCTGACGCAGATACTGATGAATCTCACGGATAATGCCATTAAATTCACAGATTCAGGAACCGTATCCCTTTCTGCGGGCATCGCCGATCCCAGGGAAGAACCGGGCTGCGACAAAATCCGCCTGATTTTTACCATCACCGACACAGGCAGCGGTATCCCGGAATCCGATATCCCCCTGCTTTTCCAACCGTTCACACAATCCGGGCTCACCCTTCACAAGAGACGCGGAGGTACTGGGCTGGGTCTTGCCATATGCAAACATCTGGCAGAGCTTATGGGAGGGAAAATAGGAGTCACCAGCCGGCTGGACCAGGGATCCGCCTTCTGGTTCACCGCGGTTCTTGCCAAAGACCTTCGACAGGAAAATTGCACGGAAGAGACCAGGGAACCTCCCGGATCTTCAGAATCACATAAGAAACTCCGTGTGCTGCTCATTGAAGACAATGCAGTGAACCGGCAAATGGCCTGCTCCATCCTTGAACATGAGGGCCATGTAACCGAAGTGGCGGAAAATGGTGCCGTAGGGGTCGAAATGTTCCGGGGGAAAAAATACGACCTCGTCCTGATGGACATCCAGATGCCTGTGATGGACGGAATCATGGCGACCCGTGCGATACGACAGTATGAAAAGCAACAAAACCTGCAAGAGACACCCATCATCGCGGTTACCGCACATGCCACAGGTATTGAAAAGACATATCTGATCCAGGCGGGAATGAACAATTACCTGACAAAACCCTACAAATCATCAGAGCTGCTCGATATCATAAACAACCAGAAATGACCTGTATTCTGAACATGGGCCACCTGGTAAATTAGTCATATTTTTATCCCGTCTCTGATATCATTATTTCTGTCATGGATCCGAAACTGGAAGCATTTGAAAGACTATTGAACATCATGGATGAGCTCCGGGAGCAATGCCCTTGGGACCGGAAGCAAACCTTTGAAACCTTGCGGCATCTGACGATCGAAGAGACCTTCGAGTTGTCAGAAGCCGTCCTGGATAAAGACCCTGAAGCCGTTAAAAAGGAACTGGGTGACCTGATGCTGCACCTGGTCTTTTATTCGCGGATAGCAGAGGAATCAGGCTTATTCAGCATCCGGGATGTACTTGAATTCATCAATGCCAAGCTTATCCGTCGTCATCCCCATATCTACGGTGATGTAGAAGCACCGGATGCCAGGACAGTTGCCGATAACTGGGAAAAAATAAAAATGAAGGAGGGACGAAAGTCTGCCCTGGATGGTGTTCCCAAATCGCTTCCACCCCTGGTAAAAGCCTACAGGATCCAGGAAAAAGCAAGCGGTATCGGTTTCGACTGGGAACATGCCGGGCAGGTTTGGGAGAAAGTCCGGGAGGAACTGGATGAGCTTTATTCCGAAGCCAGTGAAGGTTCAGATACGGAAAAGCTGGAACTTGAATTCGGCGATGTACTCTTTGCCCTGGTCAATTATGCCCGGTTCATCGGAGTAAACCCTGAGGATGCACTGGAAAAGACCAACCGCAAATTCATCCGGCGTTTCAGACACCTTGAGGAACAAGCCCGGCTTCAGGGGAAAAGCCTTGGGAAGATGACGCTGGAAGAGATGGATGTTTTCTGGGAGGAGGCCAAAAAGAAAGAATAACTGCGAAAGGTGGTTCATCAGGCATATCAGGACCACATTACTTCCCTTTGCCATATGATGGAAAGGGCTGCCCGCGTCGCATCCGGATGCCATCCCGGAGATCGCAAGGTATTGATGCTATGGGTCTTCATTGCGGCACTCCTGGCTCCCGGCAGACTGATCTCACAAGAGATTCATTTCCAGGGCTATCTGGGTTCATATGTCACCGATGCTTCTCATATTGCAGCCTCACCGTTTACATGGGATGCAGGTGACTGGGGTATGACAGCCGGTCTGGCAGGGGCCGCGGTGGTCATTATGGCCTTTGACAAGGAAATACTGGATTTTTTTGAAAGGAACCGTACACCGGATACGGAAAACATATCCAGATACTTTGCCGAGCCATTCGGCAGCGGGCTGTACACCCTCCCTCTGCTGGGCATATTATACGGTGCAGGCACTGCCAGGAAGGAGCCCCGCATGAAGGTTGCGGCGCTCACCGGACTGAAGGCGTTCCTGTTCAGCGGCGGGGTCGCCTGGGTGGGAAAGCAGATTTTCCAGAGACAGAGACCCGGCCAGGGTGACCCAGCGGATCCCTGGATCTGGATCGGGCCGCTTCCGCCTTCCAGCCCGTACGATGCCTTCCCTTCAGGTCATGCAGCCTCCGCATGGGGAGTCGCAACCGTCATCTCCAGGGCATGGCCCGAGAAAAAATGGGTGACTCTGGCCTCCTGCGGCGTGGCAATCCTTACATCGCTCTCAAGGATCCACGATCAGAAACACTGGGCAAGCGATGTGTTCGCCGGTGCAGTGCTCGGGGCCTACATCGGTTCTCACCTCGCCGGCCTGAACCTGTTGTCCGGCCATATCACCCTCTCACCCTGGAACGGGATGAACGGATTGACCCTTTCGTTTCAAATGGAATAACCCTCGGTAATCCCGGATGGCTGACCCGTCAGGGCTCCCGGCAGGCTTTCATCATCGAGTCCCACAGGAGATCGGCAGACCGTTCCCATGAAAACATACTGCCCCGCCGGATGCCCTTTTCGATCAAAAGCCCGCGCATCTTTGAGTCGGTCGCGATCTGAAGCATGGCCTCAGAGATCGACGCCGGCATGAAGGGATCGGTCAGCAACGCTGCATCGCCTGCCACCTCAGGCATGGAAGTGACGTTCGAAGTGATCACCGGAACGCCCGAATTGAATGCTTCCACAATGGGTATCCCAAATCCCTCAAAATAGGAGACATAGGTCAGTGCAACAGCGGACGCCATCACGCGATGCAAATCCTCAGGGATCAGACGGCCGGTAAAGATCACCTCCTCCCTGTGTTTCATCGATTCATACGCAGCCTTAAGGTCTTCCGTCCACCACATCCGGGCCCCCACCATTAGCAACCTGAAAGGGGCAGGGTGTGATTCCCTGAAAAGATCATATGCCCTGAACAGATTGGCCAGGTTCTTCCGCCGGTGAAGAGCACCCACATAGATGAAATAGGGCACCCCGCCGGTGTATTCCATCCTGACCTTCTCTTTTTGCTCCTCTCCCAGAGGTCTGAATCCCTCATGGGCACCATTGTAGACCACATCTATCCGCTCTTCCGGAACCCCGTACAAGCGAACAATATCCTGCCTGGAATACTCTGAAACCGTGGCAATACGACGGGCTTTCCGGGCATACCTGGGGAAAAAATGCCGGTAATACTTCCGTTCCCTCCAGGGCAGATCGCCCGGATTATGCTCAAAGTTGAGGTCATGGATCACATTCATGCTGGGAACAGGCGTACGTAAGGAAAGATAGCCCTCGGGGGAAAGGAAGAGATCGGGTTTGATCCTTTTTAACAATGCAGGCAACGACACCTCGAACCAAAGATAATAGAGCACCGGATGACGGGCCTGTGGCATCACCACAAGGGGTGTTATATTGTCGCTGAAGATAAAGTCCGGATGATACTTCCTGTCGAAAATGAAAAAAAACTCCACATCCCGGTGGTTTGCGGTGATCCTTCGCAGCGTCTCGCAGGTGAACCATCCGATACCCTCAAGACGGTCCTTCAGCAACAAGCGGGTGTTAACGGCGATCCTCAAAGTCAGCGGTTTGGCACTGCAAGACGGTCAGTGCATTTAGTATACTTTTGTACAAATGTAAACGAAAAGAGAGGAAAAGCCCTTCTGAAGGCATGCAACGGAAATTCCTGACCAATCTGGCCTTCCTCATTTTCCTGAACCTGGTAGTGAAACCCTTCTGGGTGCTGGGAATCGACAGGTCGGTGCAAAACATCGTGGGAATTGAGGATTTCGGTTTTTATTTTTCAATCCTTAATTTCTCATTTCTTTTCTCCATCCTGCTGGATATGGGGCTGACCAGCTACAACAACAGAAACATCGCTCAGTACAACCACATGCTGGGCAAATACCTCTCAAGCATTCTGACCATAAAGATACTGCTGGCTGTATTGTATTTCATCACCATTGTCCTGGTCGGTCTGATCATCGGATATGGAAAATCACAATTCCAGATACTGGCCTGGATCGGGCTGAACCAGTTCCTGCTCTCTCTCACACTCTATCTCCGATCAAACATCTCGGGTTTGATGATGTTCAGGACCGACAGTATGTTATCTGTGCTGGACCGGATCCTGATGATCGCGATCTGTTCGGTGCTTCTGTGGGGCGGATTCACCCATACCCCGTTCCGGATCGAATGGTTTGTCTATGCCCAGACAGCTTCCTATTTCCTGACAGCCTCCACCGCCTTCATCATTGTCATCCGTAAGGCCTCCTTCAAAAGACTGAACTGGAACCTTGCCATAATCAGGACCATCCTCCGGCAGAGCTATCCTTTTGCCCTGCTGGTGTTATTGATGGCTTTCTATAACAGGATCGATCCGGTGATGATCGAACGCCTGCTGCCCGGGCATATCGGGGAGGCACAATCGGGGATTTATGCGCAGGCTTTCAGGTTGCTTGATGCTGCCAACATGATCGCCTACCTGTTTGCCGTTTTGCTCCTGCCCATCTTTTCCAGGATGATCTACCGCAAGGAATCTCTGTCAGGCATCATCAGACTCTCATTTTCGTTGCTGATCACCCTGAGCGGCATTGTGGCGATCGGATCCTTTTTCTACAGCAGGGAGCTGATGGAATTCCTCTATCCCATGCATCCCAATGAGACCGTTCAGATGTTTGCGTCGCGCATGGGACAGTCATCCATCGTGTTTGGGTTGCTGATGTTCTGCTTCATATCGGTATCCACTACCTATGTTTTCGGAACGCTGCTTACCGCCAACGGCAGCCTGAAAATCCTCAACATGACAGCTGCCTTGGGTATGCTGCTCGGTGTAACCCTCAACATAATCCTTGTACCCCGCCTGATGGCGACGGGATCCGCCTGGGCCAGCCTCATTTCACAAACCGTCACTGCCCTGGTTCAGGTATTGTTTGCCGTACGCATTTTACAACTGAGGACAGACCGTAGCTTCCTGTTGCGACTTATCGGTTTCCTCACGGGCACACTGTTGATGGCATGGCTTTCCGGATTTCTGGCATGGCCATGGCATCTGAATCTCAGCCTGATGGCGGCGGCTTCATTTCTCCTGGCATTTCTTCTCAGGATGGTCGACCTGAAAGGCCTCCGGATGATACTGCAGAAGGGGAGTGAAATGACCCCTACCACAGGAAGAAATTGAAGGATTAATGAACAGGTCTCTTACTGGACCGGACCAGACCTGTTTAAAGATCAACCCCATCCATCATTGGAAAATGCAATTCAAATGACCAGCTGGGGATAAGTAATCAACCCGGAAAATCACATCTCCACCATGATCTCATCCGGGATGTCCATATTGTGAAATACTTTCTGGACGTCATCATCCTCCTCAAAAATCTCAATGATCCTGAGTATCTTGCGGGTATTTTCATCATTCAGCCTGACGGTATCGTTCGGTATCCGCTCCAATTCGGCATTTTCAGGATCTATTTTCATCTCCTCAAGTTTCCGCTGCATCTTGCCGAAATCCTCGAGGGCGGTAGTCACCGTAAAAAATCCATCTGAATACTCAATGTCTTCGGCACCTGCATCGATCATCGCCAGTTCAAAATCATCCCTGTCCAGATCACCCAGAGGGATGGAAAACACTCCTTTTCGCTCAAAGAGGAAGCTCAGTGAGCCG
Organism: Bacteroidales bacterium; assembly: GCA_016939365.1. Classification (GTDB taxonomy): domain Bacteria; phylum Bacteroidota; class Bacteroidia; order Bacteroidales; family JAFGHD01; genus JAFGHD01. The sequence goes on from JAFGHD010000090.1 coordinate 27,123, forward strand.
TTGGTTCCCAGGTTACCACTGTATTTATTGAAGATGGCCCTGATATTGCTGACCGTCCTCTGCTGGTTGTCGGTGGCACACTCCACATAGACAGCGACGCCATGGGGAAGATAGCCTTCATAGGTAACCTCCACGAGCTGACTGCCTCCCTTTTCTTTGCCCTTACTGATCGCCCGCTCGATATTATCCTTGGGCATGCTGACCCCCTTGGCATTGGAAATGGCCAGCCTGAGCCGCGGGTTGCCGTTGGGATCGGGACCACCCTCCCTGACGGCGATCGAAATTTCCTTTATGATCCTGGAAAAGATCTTGGAGCGCTTGGCGTCCTGTGCACCTTTCCTCCTCTTGATGGTCGACCACTTGTTATGTCCGGACATATCTGTTTTATTTATTCCTGCCTGAAATCATCCCGGGAATACTCCCTGTAAAGGCCAGCAAAATTAATAATAATCTCCTCCGGAACATTCACTCCCGGCCTGAAAATCTTCAGGTAAGCCCTTAACGGGTCATCCGGAAATCAACGAAACAGGCTGACCCTTACCGAAACCAAAAGGGGTCAGCCCGATAACGTCAGAATGTCATGCTGATTCAGAAATCGGTCAGCGTGATCCCGATTGTCCAGGGATAGAGTTCGGGGCCCTTATCCTTGCGGAAGAGGCTATTGAGCGAATAGGTGCCAAACAGGTTAATAAAGCCCCAGCCGATCCTCACTGTTGCATCCCATTTGAACGGAGAGAGATAGTAATCATCATGTTGTTTGCTGATGGATTGTCCGGGCGATTTTGCAGTGTAAACAGGCTCATAACTGTCAGAGGCGGGCTGGTAACGCGTCACTTCAAAATATTTATCCCTTTCCTCGTAGTATTTCTTTGTATGGGATGAGAGGCGGATACCCATCATCATCCCTGTACCCAGGTGGAAACTGTTCTTCTTGTGCCGGGCGTTGGTCTGGAATTCGAACATCAGCGGCACATCCAGATAAAAGGCAGTCAGCTTCGATTTACGGATATCAATACCGCGGTCCAAAAAGCCTGTGATGGTGGAGGAGTCGCTATTGAGGCGGGTGGGGTTGCTGAACCTGTAGTTGTTCCAGTGCATACCGAGTCCAGAAAGGATGCCCCATTTCTGATTTTTTAAAAGTGGGATGTTCTGTTCGAAGAAATTGATGTGCACCGCCACTGACTTCTCCATCCGCAGATCCATATATTCCGCCTCCCTGGGGAAGCTCATATTGAAATCTTTGTTTACATAGCCATTGATGCCGATATCTACACCCGCCCAGTGCCCGTTGAAGCGGGCTTTTTTGTGTTGTCTTTCCAGGAATACATTTCCTTCGGAATCCACAAACAGTTCGCGGTTACCGATGCGGATCCTCACTGAGTCCTCATGCTCGTAAACATCAATGTTCAGACCACCAATTTGGACCTTGGTGGAGTCGGGTGTTTCGATCACCATATGATGATCCCATGTTCCCGAATATCCTGATGTTTCGCCATTCTGGATATTTCTGATCTCGGGATCACCGGAATAGTTCAGGTCCGATGCACCTGAAGTCTTCCCCGAGAGTTCATGGGTTGCATGAACATGGGCCTGGGATGCGCCGGAAAGGTCAAAGCCGGTATAGCGGGTGACCAGATTGGCAGCCTTCAGGTCGCTGGCACCGCTCACATCAGTATTGTGATTGCCGGCCTTTCCGGCCAGGGTAACGGTAGAAGCCCCCGATACCACGGATTCCAGGTCCTCCACATCCATATCGAGCCGTAAAGTGCTTGCGCCGCTGGCTTTCAGCATAAGATGTCTTCCAGTGATTCCCGATGGGGATTTAACGGTTGAAGCTCCTGATGCCTTGATAAAGATGATGGCAGGGACTTCCACGCTCGCATACAAATGTCCGGACTTACGGATATTCCGGGTCGTGATGTAAAGTACATCGTTCTTGACTTCTGTGGTGATCTTCTCCAGGATCTCCTGCGGCGCCTCCACGATCACCCGTTGCCGTGCAGCCTGTCTGAGGGTCACTTCCAGAGCCCCTCCCACATCGACACCTGAAAACGATGGCAAATTCCTTTCCTCCCGGGCCAGCTCCTTCCCTCCCCTTTCATCCTGAGAGGCTGCCGGTGTCCAGCTCATGGCGAACCATGCTGCCAAAACCATCATCAAAATCCTTGTTTTTTGTTTTGCGTTCATCTCCATACAGGTTTCTGTGAGACAATGTTTATTGTTTTGCACATATGACGGATGGTAAAATGGAAAAGTTACAGCCTTCCTATCATTATTCACTCCCGGGGATTCTCCGCTTCATGTAGGCAACCTCCTCCCCTCCGAAATCCATGGCGATCAGCCTGCCTTCGGAGTTGTAAAAGCGGGTGACTGTGATATCACGGTCTGTCAGCAGGTTATACCCCGACACCAACTGGTCGAGGAATGACCGTGAGGCCGGTCCGACACTTCTGTCCTGAGCGGGCAGGATGCCTGTTTTTCGGATCAGGCCTCCGGCAAAGTGGGCGGCGAAGGATTGCTTTTCCGCTTGAGATAACAGGGAACCAAGAGCCCCGAATGTGTTGCGGCGGATGATCCAGTCCGTGCCGGAAGAGGGGTTCAATCCGGATTTTGTATCTTCCTGCACTGCCAGGAGGCGGGTGGGGATAGATTCCAGTCCCGGGAGATGATCCCGTTCGGCAGGTGTGACTCCGACACTGATCCGGTGAAGGTTCCGTTGAGAAAGGATATGTGTCCTATGCTCCGGCGGATCCAGCTTCGCTGCCTTGATGGGCACCATGACAATCTCCAGGGGAAACTTCCGCACGGATCGGCCTTCATCCCGGAGAAGGAAGTAGCTTCCGGCAAGCAGCAGCATTGAAGCTGCGACGGCCAGAGCGGCCCTCATTTTAAAGGATATCAGCGGCACCGCCATTTTTAGTTCACTTTTTCCCGGACATACCACCGAGTAATCCGGCCGGAGTCGGCAGTGCCCGTATATATCCCGTTCCCTGCCAAGTAAGGGATTCCCGTCGAGAAATCGTTCCAGGTGGATTTTTTTATCAGGCTCCAGATCTCCTTCCAGGTCAGCCACGAGCCAGGATTCGTAATTCCCGGCATTCACAGGTCCGGAGGGTACGATCACCCTTCTCTTCAGATCATGGGTGTCAGGGTAACGGATATGACGGTCAGGACGAAGCGTGACCGCCTGGTATTCCTCCAGCTCTTTCCTCAGACCGGGATGTGCTTCAAGGAAGGCGAAAAGTTCCCCGGTAGCGACTGCATCGAGCCTGCCCTCAATGTAATCGAGGAACCATGCACCATAATTTTCTTTCCCGATCTCCATCTCAAATAAGTGTATCTATGCTGACCAGGTAGTTTTTCAGAAACATCCGGGCCCTGTAAATATATACCTTGACCTGTGATTCATTCAGTCCGGTGATCTCCCCGATCTCGTTGTAGCTGTAACCCTCGTAATCCCTGAGCAGAAGTACCGATCTCTGGATCGCCGGCAGCCTTTCAAGCGCTTCATCCAGAATCTCATGTATGTCAGAGTATTCCGGACCCAAGGTGGTAAAACCGCTGTATTCCGGGATTTCGGCCGTAAGCACCTCGTGTTGTTCTTTCCGGATCATATCAATCATGGTATGATAGGCCGCCGTAAAGATGTACGACTTCGACCTGGAGAACTCAATATCCCTGGCTTTCTGCCACACCCTGGCAAATACCTCCTGAACGATGTCCCTGGCTTTGTCTTCCGACCTGATGTTCTTCAGGACAAAGCGGTAAACACCATCGGCATGCTCATCTACACAACAGTTGTATTCAGCCGCAGTCATACCGGACGGATATCCTGTCCATTTTTTGATTATGACGGACAGTTTGAGAAAAAGTTACAATTACCAAAATCAGGCCATTCATGATATTTTTGCATACGGACAAAAAACTTATTATGAAACTGGAATTGCTGGTTTTCAATCCTTTTCAGGTCAATACCTATCTGTTATATGATGAGACCGGGCAATGCCTGGTTCTGGACCCGGGATGCTCCGGTCACCGCGAGGAGGAAATCCTGAAGAAAACGATCAGGGACAAGGGCCTTCAGCCCGTCATGTGTGTAAACACCCATTGCCATGTGGATCATATCCTGGGCAACGGATTTGTTTTTGAGACCTATGGGCTTGCGCCTGTCTTTCATCCCCTTGCACTACCCTTCTATGAGGCGGTGGAGGGCCAGGCCCGGATGTTCGGCCTGGAAAGTGTGTTGGTGCCCCCGCACGGAGACTTCATAAAAGAAGGTGATATGGTCTCATTCGGCAATTCCAGACTGAGGGTGATCTATACTCCCGGACACGCCGACGGCAGCATCTGCCTCATCTCCAGAGACCACAGGTTGGTGCTGTCAGGAGATGTGCTTTTCCGGGACAGCATCGGACGGACAGATCTGCAGACCGGCGATTTCGATACGCTGATGCAATCGATCCATCAGAAGCTCTTCACACTGGAAGACGATTACCGGGTTTATCCGGGACATGGCCCGGATACGACGATAGGATACGAAAAATTGAACAATCCCTACGTCGGTATTTTCTGAACACGGAAAATGTATAATGATTCAGAATTTACTGTTGCAGTTACCACCCGGTAATCCTGATCAGAAAACACATTCAGCGGCGGATTGGGAAAAATGATCAGACCAGGCTGCTTTCCACCTCTTTTACGATCTCATCCCCGCTGATCATTTCCATGCAGTTGAAATGGCCCTTCGGGCACTTATCAAAGCCTATTTTGCTGCAGGGCCGGCAGGGCAACCCTTTCACTTCCATAATCCGTGAGCCCTCGCCGGGCAGATAGGGAAACATGCCAAAAGCCGGGACGGTATTGCCCCAGAGGCTGATGATGCGTTTGCCCAGGGCTGCGGAGATATGCATCAACCCGGTGTCATTGGTAATGACCAGAAAGGATCCTTCAATAAGGGATGCGCTCTGTCCGATTGTGAGCTTTCCGCAGGCATTCCATACATGCGATCCGGATTCGCGGGCAACGAACTCCCCGCGGGAGAAATCCCCGGCATCGCCCAGCAGAACCACCGGAATCTTCAGCCTCCGGCACACGGGAACGATCTTATGGACCGGAAATATCTTGGTTCCATGTCTGCCACCGATCGCCCAGATAATATATTTGCCATGGTAATCCGGACGGATCTCACCCAACGTGATCCTGTCCTCCTCCGCTATGAAGTAGTCCAGGCCCTGGCCGTCGTTGGTTACTCCCAGGGATCTTACTGCATGAAAGTACCGGTCCACCACATGCAGTGGGGGCATCAGATCCATCCTCATATTCACCAGGATCCATTTCCGGAGGTTCAGTTTCGGGAAGCTGAGGGGTTTCTTCCGCAAACCAATGGCTACGCCGGCAGATCGGAAGTTCCTGTGCAGATCCACTACGGTACGGTACCTCTCCTGCTGCAACTGCGGAAGCACTTCGCTTATCCGGTCGTGTATAGTGAATATCCTGTCGATGAAAGGATTGGCCTGGATCAGGGGACGGTAGGTCTCCCGGGTCAGAAAATGTACCTGCACCCCTTCAAGCTGTCTCTTCACACAGCGTATTACGGGTGTGGTGAGCACAATATCCCCGATGGAACTGAAACGGATGAAAAGGATCTTGTCCAATCCCTTTTTGAGCAAAAATAAAATAATGTAAGGAATCAAGGATTACTTTTGCCAGGTGGAACTGACTGACACGCATACACATCTCTACCTTGACGAGTTCCTTCCCGACAGGGATGAAATGATCCGCCGTGCCATAGACCGGGGAGTGACACGCATGCTCATGCCCAACATTGACCGGAACTCGATCCGTCCCATGCTGGAACTCAGCGAACGTTACCCCGGTCATTGCCTTCCGATGATGGGACTGCATCCGACATCAGTAGGGGAGGATTATGAAGAAGTGTTGGATGTGATGGAGGACTGGCTGTCCCGGGGAGGATTCTGTGGGGTGGGTGAGACCGGCATAGACCTTTATTGGGAGACCAAATACCGGGAGCAGCAGATCAGATCGTTCCGGGCTCATGCTGAGCTGGCCTTGAAGTTCGGGATACCTTTGGTCATCCATTCGCGGAACTCCTTCCCGCTGATCTTGGAAATCCTCCGGGATTACCGGGGCACCGGTCTGAAAGGGGTATTTCACTGTTTTGGCGGCACCAGGGAGGATGCGGAGACGGCAACCGAAATGGGATTCATGCTGGGTATCGGCGGTGTGATCACCTACCGCAACTCCCGCCTGAGGGAGTCTGTCAGCCATGTGGACCCCGGCTATCTCCTGCTGGAGACCGATGCTCCCTTCCTGAGCCCCTTACCCTACCGAGGAAAGAGAAATGAAAGCGGTTATCTGCCGCTGATCGCCGCCAGCCTGGCCAAAGCCAGGGGGGTATCGATCGAGGTGGTGGCCGGCTTCACAAGTAAAAATGCCATCAGCCTGTTTCAACTCCAAGCATCATGAAATCCCGGACATCCATTCTGGTGATCTACACCGGGGGTACGATCGGTATGGTGGTCGACAAGGAGACCGGTGTGCTCCACCCCTTTAACTTCGACAACCTCTACCGGTAGATCCCCGCCCTGGAACTCTTCGACCTTACCATAGATCATTACTGTTTCGATCCGGTGGTTGACTCGGCCAATATGGACCCGGTATTCTGGAGCGAACTGGTCAGGGTCATCGAAGAGCATTATGAGAAATATGACGGATTCGTGGTACTTCATGGATCGGACACCATGGCATACACTGCTTCCGCCCTCAGCTTCATGCTTCGTAACCTGAACAAGCCTGTCATACTGACGGGATCCCAGCTTCCGCTGGGTATGATCCGCAGCGACGGCAGAGAAAATTTCATCACGGCCATCGAGATCGCTTCAACCATGGAAGATGACACGCCGTTGGTTCCGGAGGTCTGCATATACTTTGAAAACCAGCTGTTCCGGGGCAACCGGACGCACAAGCACAACGCCGAACATTTCGAGGCGTTCAAGTCGGTCAATTATCCCACCCTTGCCGAGGTGGGGGTGCATATCCGCTACAACCGCAATGCCATCCGCAAGCCCAATTTCAGAAGATTGCAGGCCAACCGGACACTGGATACCAGGATCATCATCCTGAAGATCTTTCCCGGCATCACCCGGCAGGCTGTTAAGGTAGTGCTGGATGCGCCGGGTATCCGGGCGGTGATCCTGGAGACCTTCGGCACAGGCAATGCCCCCGATGCTTCCTGGTTCATCGATTCATTGAAAGAGGCCATCGGAAAGGGAATCATCGTGCTGAACATCACCCAGTGCCGCGGGGGGAGCGTGGATATGGGCAAATATGAGACGGGTGTGCAGCTCCAGCAGATCGGCGTCATCAGTGGCTTCGACATGACCATTGAAGCAGCGGTAACAAAACTGATGTTCCTGACGGGACAATATGATTCGCAGGAAAAGGTCAGGGCCATGCTGGGCAGGTCGATCGCCGGCGAGATGACAACACCCTCTGGTGAGGGAATCCTGTGAACACCGTCAATGTCTGCTTAACAGATACATTGATAAAAAGATGCATTTTTGTTGGAGATGATTTTTTTTGTACTTTAGCCCCCTCGAATCAACCCCAGCACGCGGGAACAGGGAGAGATGGCCGAGTGGACTAAGGCGCACGCCTGGAGAGCGTGTAAGCGCCAAAAGCGCTTCATGGGTTCGAATCCCATTCTCTCCGCTGAATACCAAAATGTGAAAACTATCATTAAAAAAATAGTCACGAATCAATCAACATCAACTATGAAAAGATTCATTGCTTTTCTGACAATGGCGCTGATGCTTTCCTTTGGAATTTCCAACTTGATCATGGCACAGCAGGGAGCAGCCTCCACACAAGGCACAGATACCACTGCGGTCAAACCCCAGACTACTCCCACGACAGCCACAACCACAACAACGCAGCCTGCGGATGAACCGCAATCATTCCACCAGGTGCTCAAGGAAAAATTCATCGAAGGTAGCCCGGGATTTATGGGTATTGTGCTCCTGTGTCTCATTCTGGGTCTCGCCTTGGCCATCGAAAGGATCATATATCTGAATCTCTCCACGACCAACACGCAGAAACTGCTTAACAAGGTTGAGACGGCTCTGGAAAATGGTGGTATTGATGCTGCCCGGGAAGTCTGCAAGAATACCCGCGGACCGGTTGCCGGTATCTTCCTCCAGGGCATCGACAGGATCAATGAAGGGCTCGAAGTGGTGGAGAAATCGGTCATCGCCTATGGCGGTGTTCTCATGGGAAGACTCGAAAAAGGCCTCTCATGGATCAACCTGTTCATCGCCCTGGCCCCGATGCTTGGATTCCTCGGTACGGTCATCGGGATGATCATCGCATTCGACAACATCGAAGCAGCAGGCGATATCTCCCCGACCATCGTGGCAGGCGGTATCAAGGTGGCCCTGCTCACCACTGTGTTCGGCCTGATCGTTGCCATCATCCTCCAGATATTCTATAATTACCTCGTGGCCAAGATCGACAGTCTGGTCAATGATATGGAAGACAGCTCGATCTCCTTTGTCGATATACTGGCCAAATATTCATCTTCAAAGAAGTAAAGCAATGGATAAGACCATCCTGAATATTTTCAAGATCATCTCCATCATCCTGATCATTCTGGCTGTCGTCCTGCAGGTTTTTGTGCTTGTCCAGGGTGAGGAAGACCTGATGGAGAGTTCTGTGCTTGACAATTATGCCCTTCTGAGCTATATTGCTGTGGGCCTGACCGTCTTCCTGGCGATCCTGTTCCCGATCATCTTCATGATCCGGAACCCCAAAAGCGCCCTGAAGCTGATCCTGGCCCTGGTATTCCTGGTAGTGATCGGATTCATCTGTTATTCCGTTTCCGTCAGCAACTTCAACCTCGACACCCTTCAGAGACTGAAAACAACAATGGAGATCGAAAAAGCCGTAGGTGCATCCATATTATTCACCTACATTATTGGCGGACTGGCTGTCCTATCGATCATCTATTCCGGAATCACAGGATTATTCAAATAATATTCCGAGTCATGGCGAAAAATGCATCAGAAATACCTATGGCATCGATGGCGGACATCGCCTTCATGCTGCTGATATTCTTTCTGGTCGCCACTACCATGGACGTCGACTCCGGTATTACCCGGAAGCTTCCACCACCACCTCCCGACAGTCCTGAAGATATCCCGGAAATCAAGGAAAGGAACATCTTCAAGATCCTGATCAACAGCCGGGATAACCTGCTGGTGGAAGGACAGATCGGTGATATCACCATGCTGAAGGAGCAGACCAAGGAATTCATTAATAATCCCAGCAACAGGGAAGACCTTCCGGAAAAGAAACTGGAAAGCATTCCCCTGCTGGGCGATATCTGGGTTTCCAAAGGGATCATCTCCCTGAAGAACGACCGGGGCACTTCATACGACATGTATATCCAGGTGCAGAATGAACTGGCGGCAGCCATCAATGAGCTCCGGGATGAATTGTCCATGGATAAATTCGGACTCAGGTTCTCCCTGCTGACGGAGGACCAGTCTGAAGCCATCCAGAAAGCCATCCCGGTAGCGATTTCCGAAGCCGAACCAGAAGATGTAGGAGGAAACTGATATGGCAAAATTCACCAAAAAAGTGGGAAAGGATGTTCCCAAGATATCCACATCCTCACTGCCGGATATCATTTTCATGCTTCTGTTCTTTTTCATGGTAACCACAACCATGCGTGAGGCTACGCTCCTGGTAAGGGTCAGGGCACCCGAGGCCTCTGAAGTGCAAAAGCTGGAAAAGAAATCGCTGGTCAGCTACGTCTACATCGGACAACCCCTGAACTACCGCAAATACGGTACCGAGTCACGTATCCAGCTCAATGATCAGTTTGCAACAGTGAAGGACATCCAGGAATTCATCCAGCTGGAACGCGAAGCCCGTGATGAAGCCGACCGCAAGCTGCTGACCACATCCCTGAAGGTGGACCGCGAAACAAAAATGGGGGTTGTCACAGATGTCAAACAGGAGTTGAGAAAAGTTGGAGCGTTCAAAATCAACTACTCCACCAGAAAAAAAGCGACACCCAAGAGGAAATGATCAGAAGGCCTCTTTATCATGAACAGGGGATCGGAAACGGTTCCCTGTTTTTTTTGAATACGCTCTGGAGATCAACAGGAAAAAGAACAAAGAAAGGGTAACGGAAGCGGTCAGTATCCAGGGATCGCTGCTGCTGCCGAACGTCTCTGGATCCGAGCTTATCCAGTTCCTCCCTGCCATAAAATAAACCACCACGGTCACACCGTTGAACAGCGCATGCAATAAAACCGGGATCCACAGACTGCCAGTCCAGACCAGCAGGTAACCGAACATGATTCCAAGCAACAACCGGGGTACCAGCCCATAGAACTGGAGATGCATGACACTGAAGAGGAGCGAAGCGGAAAACACACCCCAGTGTATGTTCCTGAACAGTGCGGTGAAAAGTTTCTGGAGCACGCCCCTGAAAAGCAGTTCCTCCCCGACTCCGGCCAGGACGGAGATCATCAGCAGGTTGACGGCAAATCCCTGCCAGGTAGTATTCTTCATGAACGCGTCGGTCAACTGCCGGGCCTGTTCCTCGGTATGCTTCATCCAGCGTTCCATCCCGGCCATCGAACCCGGCAACTGCCAGGACTCGTTCCAGACGACCAGCTGATTGATCCACGGAACGGAGAAAATGATCAGTAATACACTGAAAAAAACCAATCTGCCTTTTGGAAAGCGGTTCATATTGAGATAATCCCAGGGCTTGCCGGTGGCAAAGACAGCAAATGCGATGGATGGGATGACAAATACACCCAGCTGGTTGACAATCTGGAAGTATTTGAGAAGGGCCACCGTTTCCGGGTCACTGAAGTCATCCAGGTTGGTGGCCATCTCCATCAGACCGCCGCCGGTGAAGGGAAGCACCAGGAGCATACCGGCCAGCATGGTCGCCAGAAAGGAGGCAACCACCAGAAGGCCGAGGAATATCAGCTGCATGAATATGGGACGACCTTCCAGGTAGTAATGCATTGCCAATACCTTGTGAGACCTTTCAAAAGTAGTAATTTTGAGTCTTCATCATTGCCAAATACCATTCATGCGGCTCGGAACGCTTGATCTGGGAACTCATCCGGTACTTCTGGCCCCGATGGAAGACATCACAGGGCCGGCTTTCCGTCTGATCTGCAGGGAGGCGGGCGCCGCAATGGTTTACTCGGAGTTCATCTCTTCGGAAGGGCTGATTCGCAATGCCATGAAGAGCACGGTCAAGCTGAGGTTCTCGGAAGCGGAGCGGCCCATGGCCCTGCAGCTTTTCGGTGCTGATGAAAAGGTGATGGTCGAAGCAGCCCGGATGGCGATGGAGGAGCAGCCCGATGTGATCGACATCAACTGGGGCTGCCCGGTCAGAAAGGTGGTCAGTAAAGATGCAGGCGCCGCCATGCTTAAGGATGTGCCCCGGATGATACGGATCACATCCGCAGTGGTCAGAGTGGTCAACCGACCGGTAACGGTGAAGACCCGGCTGGGATGGGATGAGAAGAGCAAGAACATCGTCGAAGTGGCGGAGAGACTACAAAATACCGGCATCAGCGCCATCACCATCCATGCAAGGACCAGGCAGCAGCTCTATGGCGGCAAGGCCGACTGGACACTCATCGGCGAGGTCATGAACAACCCCCGGATGAACATCCCTGTGATCGGCAACGGAGATATCGACAACCCTGTCCAAGCCAGGGAAGCGTTCGACAGGTTCGGAGTGGCCGGAATCATGATCGGACGCGCTGCCACGGGACGGCCCTGGCTGTTCAAGCAGATCCGGCACCTTCTCGACAAGGGCGAAACGCTTCCCGAACCGGATATGGATACCCGGACAAGCCTCTGCCGCCGGCAACTCCTGGAGTCGCTGAAATGGAAAAACGAAAAGACAGCCGTCCTGGAAATGCGAAAGCACTATTCAGGCTATTTCAAGGGACTGCCCTTCTTCCGGGATTTCAAGTTGAAGCTGATGCAGGCCGCCACGAAGGAAGAGGTGCTGTCCCTATTCGACCTTATCAGGGAACATTACGCCTGAACATTTTTCCGTAACCAAACGGTCATCAAGGAACAGATCCGCCAGATCCGTCGCCGGTTCAAGATAGAGTGATGGAATACCAAACCTGACTGCAGCCTGGACATTGATCAGGTTGTCGTCGATGAAAAGGGTTTCCGGCGCCCTGATGCCTGATTCCCTGAGCGCCAGGTGGTAGATTTCCGGTTCCGGCTTGCGCAGGCCTGCATCGAATGACCAGATGACCCGGTCGAAGAGCTGCTCCAGTGGCTTACCATATGTCCTGAGGAAGATATCCGAATAAACATCATAATGGATCCTGTTGGTATTGCTCAGGAGGATCAGCCGGTAATGCTTCCCGATCCGTTCCAACAGGCGTATGCGATGTTCCGGATAATCGAGGATGATCCGGTTCCAGGCATCATCGATCTGTGGGTCGGTGAGTGCAAGTTTTGATATCTGCCGGATCTCTTCCCTGAACTGTTGCGGTGTGACCTGATCCTTTTCAAAGCGCTGGAAAAGCTCAGATTGCATGGCATGGGAGAACAGCTTTTCGAAATCCGTCATACCCAGCGCCCGGAAGGCATCCTCTGTAGCCCGGTGGCTGATGCTGATGATCACCCCTCCGAAGTCGAGGATCAGACTGGTGAAATTCCGGCTGTGGGATGTCATGTTAAGGGGACTTGTGTTTTTGAAAATCGGATACAAAGTTGTAAATTTGCACCTCTTTTCACAAGCGGTCTGATGAAATAGTGATGAAGTAATTTGGACCGCTGCAGAAAGTCCGGGGCCCATAGCTCAGTTGGTTAGAGCAACTGACTCATAATCAGTAGGTCCCAGGTTCGAGCCCTGGTGGGCCCACCTACACATAGAAAATGCCATTGGTTTCAAGCCGATGGCATTTTCTGTTTTATGATAATCAGCAACTTAGAAAAT
>JAFGHD010000091.1 GCA_016939365.1 Bacteroidales bacterium
CCGATCACCATCATCATTTTCCTGGTCTACATGTTCGTGATCAACTACCAGTTGACCCTCTTCGCCCTTATCCTGCTGCCCGTGAGCGGGATATTCATCGGCCGGATCGGTAAAAATCTCCGGAAAAGTTCCATGAAACTCCAGACCCAGCAGGGAACGCTGCTGTCCATCCTGGAGGAGACACTGAGCGGGATGCGTATCGTCAAGGCATTCAACGGGGAAAGAAAGATCACGGGAAAATTTTCAGAGACCAATGAAGCCTTCACAGATACCATTACCAGGGTATACCGCCGCCGCTTCCTGGCTTCCCCATTGAGCGAATTCCTGGGCACCCTGGTGATGATGATCCTGATGTATACGGGAGGGCTGATCGTACTGAAACAGGGTTCCGGCCTTTCATCGGAGGCATTCATTGCCTACCTGATCATCTTTTCCCAGATCATTACACCGGCCAAAGCCTTTTCTACCGGCTATTATAATATACAGAAAGGGATGGCTGCATTCGAAAGAGTGGAAGATATTCTGTTCACCGAGGTAAGGATCAAGGATAAGGAAGATGCCCGTCCGGTCAGCGATTTTGAAACGGCGATTGAATACAGGGATATCTGTTTTTCATATGATACAGAGCCCGTTCTGAAAAACATCAACCTTACCATTGAAAAGGGAAAGACCATTGCCATTGTCGGGAAATCAGGTTCCGGAAAGTCCACCCTGGTAGACCTCTTGCCCCGGTTTATCGATCCGGACAGCGGTAACATTCTGATCAACGGACTGCCCATACAGGCATACAGAATCGCTGATCTCAGGAACCTCATGGGCGTTGTAAGCCAGCAATCCATCCTCTTCAATGATACTTTTTTCAATAATATTGCATTCGGGATGGACCAGGTGAAGGATGAAGATGTCATTACGGCGGCCAAAATCGCCAATGCCCATGATTTCATCATGGAAACCAGGCAGGGATACCAGACCAATGTCGGGGACGCGGGCAGCAAGATGTCCGGCGGACAACGCCAGCGGATCAGTATTGCCAGGGCTTTGCTGAAGAACCCCCCCATCCTGATCCTGGATGAAGCAACCTCTTCCCTGGATACCGAGTCTGAAAAATATGTGCAGCAGGCCATTGAGAACCTCATGAAGAACAGGACATCCATTGTGATTGCACACCGCTTGTCCACCGTAAAGCATGCAGATGAGATCTTTGTGCTGGAGGATGGGAAGATCGTGGAGCAGGGGAATCATGAAAAACTGCTGAAACATGAAGGTTTATATGCAAAATACCATATGCTACAAATGTTTTAATTAACTTTATCGTTAGATTCTGCAGGCTACGGTCTGATTTTTAAATTGATATGCTATCATGAAGGTTTGTGGATTCAGTTTTGTTCGCAATGCAATCAGGTTTTCCTACCCGGTTGTAGAGGCCATCCGGTCAGTTCTTCCAGTATGTGATTCGTTCATTATCAGTGTTGGTAATTCAACCGATGGAACGATGGATCTTATCAGGTCCATTGATTCTGATAAGTTAAGGATCGTCGAAAGTGTATGGGATGATCATAAACGGAAAAATGGCGAGGTCCTGGCCGAGGAAACCAACAAGGTCTTTGACCGGATCCCGGAAGATTTTGACTGGGCTTTTTATATACAGGCGGATGAAGTGATGCATGAGAAATATCACCCCTTGCTTTCAGCCGCCATGGAAAAATGGCACAAGCGGCCCGAGGTGGAAGGGATCCTGTTCAAATACCTGCATTTTTTCGGCAGTTTTGATTACCATGCAGACTCCAGGTCCTGGTACAGGAACGAGGTCAGGATCATCCGGAATAACAAGCAGATACGTTCCTACAGGGATGCACAGGGATTCCGCATCGATGGCCGGAAGCTGAATGTCAAACCGGTTGATGCCTGCATGTACCATTACGGCTGGGTCCGGCCCCCGGAGATCATGCAGCAGAAGCACGTCAGCTTCAACCGGCTCTATCACAGCGATGAATGGGTGGACCGGAAGATCAACCATACACAGCTCTACGATTATACCAAGGTGGACTCCATCTCCAGGTTCAACGACACCCACCCGCTGGTCATGCAGGAAAGGATCAGGAAACTGAACTGGAAAGTGGAGCTTGACGAGCATAGGAAAAGCTACAATCTTGCCGACCGCATGCTGCACTGGGTGGAGGATAAGACCGGAAAGCGGCTGTTCGAGTACAGGAACTACAACCTGATTTAGTTTAAATTAAAAACCCACCTCCTTCGGGGGTGGTAATGTTCTATCGGCTATGCCTATATTTGTGACATGGGAAAGTACAAGAAACTGTCTCATGTCATTTACAAGTGTGAGTACCATATTGTTTGGGTACCAAAATACCGGTTTCGAATCTTGACTGGAGAAATCAAGAAGCTGGTAGAAGAAGATATAAAGATGTTGTGTGAGTGGAAACGTTGCGAGGTTCAAGAAATGAGTGTGCAGCAAGACCACATTCACCTTGTTGTGTCGATGCCACCGAAAGTTTCTATCTCGGAGATGATGGGGATATTGAAAGGCAAACTTGCGATAAAACTGTTCAAGAGCTACCCGAAAATGAAGCAGAAACCATACTGGGGGAATCATTTCTGGGCGCGCGGCTATTTTGTCAGCACCGTTGGAATCGACGAAGAAGTAATAAAAAGGTACGTGAAGTACCAGGAAGAAGAGGGAAAGCGTATAGAAGAGCAACAACATCGATTCGATTTTTAGAGCCCCCTATGGGGGCGATATTTTTACCAAAGCCACCTTCTCAGAAGGTGGATTCTTTACGTGTGCCCG
>JAFGHD010000092.1 GCA_016939365.1 Bacteroidales bacterium
CAGGCAGGCGAAGCAAAATCTTACAGATCAGCATATACTGACGAAATCAGGCAGTTTAAATTTGCAAACCTGATTTCCGTCAGTATACATGGTATATGCCGACATCTCCCGGGAGGACCAGCCTACATGCCTCGGCTATTCCACCGGCACCTCCCCTTTCGGTCCTTATGCCTACGGAGGGGTGATCATCGACAACAGCGGATGCAACCCGGGGAACTGGAACAACCATGGATCAATATGTGAATTCAGGGGCGAGTGGTACGTTTTCTACCACCGTTCCACCCATGGATGCAAGACCCTGCGGAAAGCCTGTGCCGAAAAGATATCTTTCCTTCCGGACGGATCGATCCCGGAGGTGGAGATGACCTCGCAGGGGGCTGGTCCGCCCATGAATGCCAAAGCCGTCACCGATGCGGCACGGGCATGTCTGTTACATGGATCTGTCCGTATCGAGACCATTGCCGATACGAATGAAATATTGTCGGGAATGTGCAGGGGCGATGCCGCCATCTTCAAATACCTGGATTTTGGCACAGGCATAAAGTCGTTCACGGTCTGCATCAGGTCAGATGCCGGGGGGAAGTTGCATGTCTTTTCAGATAAACCCTGGCATCAAAAGCTGGCCTCAGTTGAAACAGAAACCGGGACTGAATGGGAAGTCCTGACCGTTTCAGCGGAAGAGATCAGGGGTATCCATGCCCTGTGGTTTCAGGCCACCGGGGGTGATGGTGCCCTGTTTGACATTGACTGGTTCAGGTTCGAGTGAACATACCTTGTCCGATGATCGTGTATGCCCGATCGCCGCGGACAGCTAAGGGAAGGGTTCCGATCAATTGTGTCAACTGAACAAACTGTTACCGGACGGCAGGGCTCTGAATGCCTCTGGATTTATCCCCCTGTCCGTCAGGCCGTCCCTACCTGATGATAAACCTCCCGGAGGCCGTCGTACCGCTGGCCCTGTCGGTGATCCTGCATATATAAATCCCGGCGGGCATCTGAGCCCGGCTGATGAGAATCCGGTGTGCCCTGATGTCTGTCATATGCAGCATCTCAACTCCTGAATAGCTGAAAACGGTCATATCAATCGTGCTGAACCTCCAGTCAGGGTGGATCACGATCATTGCCGATTCGCTGAAGGGATTGGGAATGATATCGAAGCCGGGTTTACCCTGTGTGTAGCAGGATATGTTGCTGATGACAGGACTGTTCTCTTCGCCGGGTGTACCGTTTCCCTGCGAGGCTTTCCAGTTTTCGGGAAGTGCGTTGTCCAGGCCCGGATCGATCAGTTCCAGGGTGGGCCCGTTTCCGTCCGGATCAGGCGGCCAGGGGGGATCATCATCATAATGTACGGTATCTACAGGAATTCCTTCTGCATTGAACAGCCTGAGCAATTCGCCGCTCCCTTCAAAGCCAAAGCCAGTGGGACCCAACCAGTTGTCCACCTGAGGAAACAGGCTTTGAAAAGCTGCCGTATCGGAACAAAGAACCAGGTATCCCTCCGCACCGATCTGGGTACCCAGCGGGAATTCAAAGATGTGCTGGTCATCCCCATCGCGGAACTCCCATCCTGAGATATCCAGGGAATAGCTATGGGGGTTGTAGAACTCCAGCCAGTCGCCGGGATCGAAGGAAGGTGCCGAGTTATAGTTGATCTCATTGATCACGAGGCTGTCGGTGATCAACCGGGGCTGGAATATGGCACATATGGTGTCTCCCTGCACCAGGTTCACAAACACCTCGCGAAGGGTGTCCGAGGGTGTTACGGTATGCTCGCCAAGTGCCCAGTGATCGAATTCATAATACAGGTCCGATTCGATGGCGAGGAGCCTGACGGGTATTCCGCCATAATAAAGCCCTTCCCATGGGTATTCGTTCAGGACGAGAGAATTGATCTGCACCTGCCCCCCCTGCGGTGGGTCCACCCTGACTACAACGTCGTAAGGACCGGTAAGCGACCAGCAGTTGTTCATTCCGGAGGGCAGGACGCTGTTGCGTGTAGTGATAAAATCCCTTATCTTCTGCACGTTCTCGTGCCATTCTGTCAATAAGCCGCCCCAACGATTGACATGCCTGGGCATTTCGGGTTCGATCAGCATCTCGAGGCTGTCCAGCATATGGATCATCGACTCGGTTTGGAAACCAGTGTTCAGCAAGTCCGCATACCGGTTGATGTAATACTGGTCAAAACCGGGATTCTCCCGCAACTTGTTCAGTACTGTAATATGACCTTCGGGATCCTGCCAGCCGCTGGTGAGATATTCAGGGTAACAGGGGGCAACATAAGGATTCTGCCCTGGCACACCGGTATAGTTGATATAGTGTCCGAAAGTGGCATCCTCGTCCCAGAGGGTGTATCCCCATCTGAGATGAGTCCCTTCAGGACTGAGACCTCGCCACCAGCCGACATTCCAGTTGAGCCAGTCGGAACAGACGACGAAGGAATTGATGATCACATAATCCACCAGGCTGGTCGGATCGTATTGCGACCAAACGTACGAATAATTGTCCGGATCACTCATGTCGTTATTCACAATGAATGAATGGAGGGCATTCCAGTCCTGGATGGCCTGCTGGCCCCCGTATTCCGGCCAGGTGGAGCCCCAGGTCATGATGTACTGAATGTGGAACTTATCCTGGTTGTAATAGTATTCCGTGAAGTCATGATCATTGACCTTCTCCCGGATGGAATAGACGCCCCAGAACTGACCGTTGGCAAACATGATACACCGGACGCCCCTGCGGACATCCAGTTTCATTCCCATCATGCATGCCTTGTCCTGGATAAAAATATCCCTCATATGAGCACTGCTGTCGATACCGGGATAATTGTCGTCGCCGGCCGCCCGCAAAATGATCCGCTGGAACTCATTCCTGTCGGTCAGAGGAGCAAGCATATCCTCCTGCAGGGCATAATTGTAACCGCACTCATCACGGGTTACATAGTCGATGCTACGTTGCGGGTGCACCCACGAATCCTGGCCGTGTTCGTTGAATTCACCATAAGCAGTTGTGGTTCTCACTCCCTCTGTGTTGAAATATTCGATGGAACCCTGCGGCCGGAGACTTGCATTTCCGTTCAGCAATTCCAGAAGCTGGTCAGCGGCTGATGAGATCACAACCAGGGAATAGGTCTCGTCGATGAAAAAAGTGTTGAACTCGATCAGGCCTGGCAGCACCATGGGATCGGTGCTGATCACCCGGGCTTTGAGAACTGTGGTGGTATTGATGACCAGAGGCTGCTCATAGACCGGCGATGTGCTGACCGGTTCCTTTCCGTCAAGGGTATAGTGGATGAAGGCATCGGGCTCTGCGGAGGTGATCCCCACCGTTACCATACCGGTATAAAAACCTGCCGAATCGCTCATAAGCGGCCGCTCTGCATATCGGGAATAACAATTCTGACTGTTGTTGGATGTACCCGGTGTCGGGCTGACGAAAATACCCCAGGTTTGGCCGCCATCCTCCGACCTGCCCCTTGAATGGCCCTTCTGGGTGATCCCGAGTTCCACATGGTCAATGATATTCCCGAATATATCCGATAGTACGATATGCTCCTTCAATGCTTTGGTCTGTGTCAGCCTGAAGTTGGTATGATAATGGCCTCCCGAGATGTCGTCCCTGCCCGAGGCCCAGCACCTGATGAAGGTGTGGGACTGCATCACCGTCCCTGCCGGTATTTCCCATTTGGTGGTCTCAATGGTATCGTCGCTCAGGAAATAACCGCCGATATCCAGAGGGTTCGGCCCTGCATTGTACAACTCGAACCAATCCTCGAACTGCGAATAATTATCCGGAAAGCTGTTGAGGTTGGAGACGGAATATTCGTTGATCATGATCTGTGCCGGAAGGAAGCCGCAGAGCAGGCAAAAGCCTGTGAGCGGCATAATGCTGCAAATTTTGAATCGTTTCACGTCAAGGCTGTATATGTGAGCACAAAGTCAGTCAAAACCGAAAATTGACCCTGCGGGAATTATTCCACCATATCATGCGATTATGCGAAAGAAACGACGGTCTGTAAAAAGGCCGGATCAAACTGCAAACTGTATGTATCTTTTTCAGCGATACACGGGTACGCGATATCCCTTTTTATATCAAGACATCAAAACACCCGGAAATGTTGCTTTCACCCTGCCAAACGACAGGCCGGATCCTTGCCGGGAGGGTTCATCAGGCCTTGGCAGTGACCTTTTTGGGTTTTCTGTTCCGCACGTTCGTCAGTTTTTCATGCATGGCCCGCGCGGCAATCCTTCCGGCACCCATAGCCTGGATCACAGTAGCTGAACCGGTGACGATATCACCTCCGGCATAGACGAACTCCTTGGAGGTCTCCATAGTCTCCGGATTGGCTTCGATATAGCCCCATTTATTGCGTTTCAGATCGGGGGTGGACTGGAAAATGATCGGATTCGGGCCGGTGCCGATGGCGATCACCACGAGATCGGTCTCGATAACAAACTCTGATCCCTGGATGGGTACCGGCCTTCTCCTTCCGGAGGCATCCGGTTCGCCGAGCTCCATCTTGATGCATTCCAGTGCCTTGACCGTATTGAAGTCGGTACCTATATAACGGACCGGGTTGGTAAGCAGTTTGAACCGGATACCCTCTTCCTCGGCGTGATGCACCTCCTCCGCCCTGGCGGGCAGCTCATGGCGGGACCTACGATAGACGATGGTCACCTCACCCGAACCGGTGCGTATGGCGGTACGGGCACAGTCCATGGCTACATTTCCGCCACCGATCACCACCACCTTGTTGCCGTGAGGCATCGGTGTGTCGTACTCCGGGAACCTGTAGGCCTTCATAAGATTCATCCGGGTAAGGTATTCGTTGGCTGAAAATATCTTGCCAAGGCCTTCACCTTCGATGCCCATGAATCTGGGCAGGCCTGCTCCCACACCGATGAACACCGCATCGAACTCCTGCAGCAACTCGTCAATGGTATACAGGGTGCCGATTACATGATTGGTCTCGATACGGACACCCAACTCCTTGAGATAATTGATCTCGAACTGTACGATAGATTTCGGCAACCTGAATTCAGGTATGCCATAGGTGAGCACACCACCCGTCTCATGAAGGGCTTCGAAAACGGTGACGGCATAGCCGAGCTGACGCATATCGGCAGCAACGGTAAGACCTCCCGGGCCGGAGCCGATCACGGCGATCTTCTGGCCGGTGTTGGATTTGACGATGGGCACCTTCACCAGATCCATCTTGCGCTCGTAATCTGCAACGAAACGCTCCAGCCGGCCGATGGCTACCGGTTTATCCTTGTGCCCCATGATGCATTTCGCTTCGCACTGGTTCTCCTGGGGGCACACCCTCCCGCAAATAGCAGGGAACAGGTTGGTTTCCTTGATCCTTTTTGCGGCCTCATCAAATTTCTCCTCGGCGATAAATGCGATGAAACTCGGGATGTCGACATTCACAGGGCACCCGGTAACACACTGCGGGTTTTTGCACTGCAAGCAACGGCCGGCCTCAAGAAGAGCCAGCTCAGTAGTATAACCGTAAGGCACCTCCTGATGGTTGTGCACCCTGAGGGTCTGATCCTGCTCAGGCATATCCTGCCGTGGGATCTTGAGCTTGATCCGCCGTTCGTCCTGCTTTGAGAGACCGTGCCATTCGCAACCGTACTTCATGCAGACATAGAACGGGATCAGTTTCGACAATGCGGAAATGATCACCTTTGCTAACGGCGATCCGCATTCACCACAGGTCATTTCCTTGACGACCAGTCCCTTCTTGCAGTGCGGGCAGATCAGGTCGTCAAGAATTTCACCATGCTTGATATCTGCCGATGATTCTACCTCGAAGACATCAAGGTAAGGGCTCAGCCTGAGATCGTGCTCCTCTCCCCTGAACCGTGCAAGAAACTCGATCTGCTTGTGATCCTTCCGCTCCACATTGAAACTGTGGTGACAATGAGGACAGTAAGTGTTGAGGTATGTCTTGAACTTTAAATACTTGACATCGTGCTCCAGCATGGTACTTCGGATTGTATGATTTATCTGATGGAAAACAGGAGGGAGTCCTTCTCCTCTTTCAGGTAGAGGGAGTTCCGGTTGATCAGCTCGTCGAAGTCGACTTCAAATCCGTCGAAATCGGGGCCGTCGACACAGCAGAAACGGGTTTCATTGCTGACCCTGACCCTGCATCCGCCACACATTCCCGTCCCGTCGATCATGATAGGATTCAGGCTGACCATGGTTTTGATGTTGTGTTTCTTTGTCAGTTTGACGACATTCTTCATCATTACGATGGGTCCGATGGCATATACCAGCTTGATATCGTAACGTTCTTCGAGGTATTTACCGAGGGGGTCGGTAACGAATCCCAGCTGGCCGTAGCTTCCGTCGTCGGTGGTCACGACCAGTTCATCACAGATATGATCCATTTCATTTTCAAGAATGAGCATATCCCTGTCGCGGGCTCCCATGATGCCGATCACATAGTTTCCCGACTCTTTAAATGCCTTGGCCACGTGATGCAGGATGGCGACGCCTGTACCACCCCCAACCATGATCACCGTTCCGATTTTCTCCGCCTCGGCGGGCCGGCCCAGGGGGCCTACCACATCACGTATCATATCGCCCTCCTTCAGGGAACGCATAAGTGCAGTGGTCTTACCTACGACCTGGAATATGATGGTGATGATGCCGGCAAACTCATCTTTGTCGGCCACCGTCAGCGGTATCCGCTCCCCTGTCTCGTTGACCCTGACAATGACAAACTGCCCGGCCTTGACCTTTTTGGCAATTTTCGGGGCATTGATATCAAACCGTATGATGGTTCCCTGGGCCATTTCCTGTCTTCTGATGATCTGAAACATAACCGAAGAATTAATTAACAAGGCAATACGTCACCATTCATCGCTCTCTTCCAGCCTGATGGTCTGCAAATCCTCCTCGCTCAGGCCGTGCCAGCGGCAGCCTTTTTTGGTACACATATAGAAATCGATCAGCTTGGTGCTGGCGCTGATGTTGATCCGGGCAACCGGTGAGCCGCAACGGCCGCAACGTGTTGTGGGCTCCACCAGTGAACGGTCACAATGAAAACACTTCACATCGCTGACCACCTTATCCTCCGGAAGGAAA
Source organism: Bacteroidales bacterium (assembly GCA_016939365.1). Taxonomy (GTDB): domain Bacteria; phylum Bacteroidota; class Bacteroidia; order Bacteroidales; family JAFGHD01; genus JAFGHD01. The sequence continues at coordinate 7,099 of JAFGHD010000092.1, forward strand.
ATGGTGGAGCGGCTGGTAAAGACATTGAGATAAGGACTGAGCAACAGAAAACCTTCAGTTCCATTGGTTATCTTGAGTTTGAGCATTTCACCCTCGATCAGGCTTTTGCGGCAGTGGGGGCAGTAGCTCTGCAGAAAAGTTCCGGTCTCAATGATCTCTGTGTGCTCATTCCTCACTATTTCCACTTCCTTTAGAGGATGTTCGGCCATATGCTCCTCCCTGGGATACTTCCTGCCCCGGAATCCATACTCCTGATAAAGCTTCCTGAGGGCCTGCGAAAGGTCCTCAAATTCCACATAGTGGTTTTTACAACCTACCCGTGAACAAATACTCACCTTACCTCCCATATCCAGGTAAAAATCCACCATCAGGGCACCGCATGTCAGACATTCCGACTTGGCATTCAACTCTTTACCGCAATGCGGACAGAAGAATCCCGCCACCTTGCCCTTGACCAGCGGTATATTGCAGGTATAGTTATAACTTCCGTAGATCGAGCTCAGATGGATCACCCCTCTTTTGCCTTCCATCTCGATATCCAGGCAGATGCTGGGCTGATTGTCAACGGGTTTGTTCTTATCCATGAATGACTCCCCGCAATGGGGGCATTTCAGGCTCAATGAAACAAATTCGTACATATCGGTTTTCCTTTTTTTCCAAACGGGTCACGTATTCAGGTACAATTTTACAATAAATTAATGGATGTCACATGCAAATATCGCGCGATGCAGATTTAGTAACACCCCGGGAAATATGTATTTTTTTGAATATCAAATCCATCTAAATGATATCGGGGTCACAATTTGTAGAGAGTTTAAATAACCGCACTGGCGGATGCATTTCTATGAAAGACAGGTGTCTAGCGGACTGTGATCACTGAAATCCTCTTTTTCCCGTCCATTCTGACCTTAAGGGGTTCGCCGAATTTCACATGTTTGAAATACTTCGTTCGATGGATCAGTTCAGCATTATCCAGCTTGCGGAAATCGATGAAGCTGTCTGAGATCTCCGGCTGGACACTGAAATAGCCCACATTCATGGAGGTGACATTATGAAAGAAATGTGATCCCGAGGAGGCATCCAGCGGAAATCCTTCCAGGCTGGTTTCGACGATCACCTGGGCATTGGAAATCTGGGGCCAGTTCACCGGTATGCCGATCCAGCGGTCGCGTGTACCCCAGCGCCCGGGCCCGATCAGGATGTACTTCCTCCCCTGATTGATCATCTCCTTGTTCAGCATGTCAATCTCACGTACCATCTCTTCCGTTTTTGTCTTGTCAAATGCCTTCTCATCCACAAAGATCACATCACTGATGGAGCTGATGAGGCCGTTTCCCATCCCTTTTTCGGTAAACAGGAGGATGTCATCTTTTGTGATCTGATCCATATCGACCTGATAGTCCTGTGCGCTACCCAGGAGCGGTTTGATCTGGAGGAGGTAGAAAGATGACTTGTAATTCCTGTCCCGGTGGAGATCGACGGCAAACTCGATCTCCACCGGTGATCCCAGAGCTTCCTTCACCACGTCAAGCACCACTTCGATGGTTCTTGCCAGAGGGGTATAATTGTATTTCAGCACATTGGCAAAATTCACCACGCGCGGGCCGGGTTTATCCAGCCCGGGTGTGATGATGTGGTTGTCACTGTTGTAAACCGATGCGCAGTGTTTCAGGGTGCCGTGCATTTCGGCCGCGTCTATGTCGAGCTGGGTCAGGCCGGCCATGTCACCTTCCAGCAGGTTCAGATCCCGTTTGTTGAGGTCCACAGCAAGGAAATGAACCTGAGAATTCTTGTACAGGTCCTTGGGGGTCATGATCTCGGTAGCGGGGTACTTTGGTGAAAAACGGAAAGCCTTTTCACCCTCCACCACATATTTTCCCAACCCTAAAGCAAGCACGGCAAAGCCTTCCTCGGGTTTCATGTGGGCCACCGGGTAGTAGTTATAGGATTGGGCCACACCGCTGATATGGGGATAGAACACATCACCGTAACGGTTGCCCACAACCTCCTGTATGACCACCGCCATCTTTTCCTCTTCCAGCTTATAGTTGACCGCCCGGATATATCCTCTGGCCGTATCGGAATATACCGATGCAAAAACCAGCTTGATGGCATCCATAAGCTGTTGAAGCCTGACGTTCAGGTCCGGATGGTTGTTGGGCAGAAGGTATGTCTCGAAGATTCCCGCAAAGGGTTGCATCAGCGAGTCCTCAAACAGTCCGGAAGAACGGATGGCCAGGGGCTTATCGATAGCCCTGACTATTTCCTTGAGACGCTTGACCAGGGTATCGGTGAGTTTCCCCCTGAGAAACAGTTTCTTCAGCTCCTCATAATCGGTTTCGTCGCTGTGAATGAAATCGTAAAGATGATTACGCTCAAGGAAATACTCAAATTCATTGGTTCCGATAACGGATGTCTTCGGAGTCCGGATATTGATGTTCGAGACGAATGCGGAAAAATCGTAGTTGTAAATCAGGTTGTTGACAAAGGCAAGTCCGCGGCCTTTCCCGCCGAGTGAGCCTTCAGAGAGGCTAACGATATTGGTTTCGTCGAGTATGGCAGATTTCTCAAACGGTATGACCTTGCCCATGTTCTGCTCATTCCTGAATTTCCGGATCACACTGACGAGGTAATTTCTGACTTCCTCAGCATCATTGAATTCGTGAACCTTTTTAGGGTTCAGGATCCGGGCGGCCTGAATCTCACCCCGGGCCATGAGCCAGAGTGAAAAGTGATTCTTTCGTGCATGGTAGAGGATTGATTCAGCAGGAATGGTCCGGAGGTTCTGCTCGAACTCGCGGAGGGATCTGGCCACCACAAGCTGCTGGCCGTTTGCATCACGGTAAATGAAGTTCCCAAACCCCAGGTAATGAGTGATGAAACTTTTGAAGTCCTGTACCAGGCTTTCGGAATCCTTGTCAATAAAAGTGGCCTTGAGTTCATAGGCAGTTGCAGCCACCTGAGGATCGCTCGACTGGACGATCACGGGGAGGTCTTTCACCATACCCTTGATTTGCTCCACAAGTGATATACCGGCCCGTTCGTCAGGTTGGCCGTCTTTGCTGAACCTGACATCCGTGATCAGGCACAACAGGTACTCCCTGTAACGGTTGGCAATATCCAGGGCCTCCTCATAGCTGGATGCGAGCAATATTTTAGGCCGTGCCCTGAGCTTAAGCACCTTGTAAAGATCATCGGTGCTGACGTCATCAATGATCCTGCGGGTCTGCTCCAGAACGATCTGATACAGCATGGGCAGGTATCTCGAGTAATATTTGGGAGAATCTTCCACCAGCAGGATGACCCTGACCAGTCCCTTCCGGGTATCATTCTCCACATTGATCCGGTCTTCCACATGCTTGATCATTGCAAAGAAGATACTGGACTCTCCGTTCCAGACGAACACCCTGTCGAAGGCAAGCGACACATCCAACTGCTCTACAAAAAAGATGTCGCTGTTATTGTTCAGCAGCAGGAATACAGGAATGTAGGGGAAGCTTTTTTTGATCCTGTTGCTGATACGCAGGGGGGATTTTTTATCGGCGCCCATCATCATGATGACCAGGTCGAAATGTCTCGATTCGAGCTGTTCAAAGGCCTCCTCCTCAGAAGAGACACCGGTGATGCGTGGAAGGGATGTGAGGTTCAGTTGGGCGTACTCTCCGAGCATATGCTCGGAGAACCGGCCTTCCTTTTCGATGCTGTAGGCATCATAGAGGTTGGCTACCAGGAGGATTTCACCCACCTTGAAGGGCATCAGGTCATGGTAGATATCCCGGTCGTAATTGTTCTTGTTCAGGAACCGCTGCAGGAGCTGCCGGCTGGAGGTACCGGCTTTTTCCCTCTTTTCAGATTCCCGGTCACCCTGGCGGTATCCCTCCTGCTGCTTCAAAAAGGCTTTCCCCTGAATGCCGTTCAGGTAACCTGAGATAATGATTGAAAGATTCTGCAACAGATCCCGCTCTTCCTTCAGAAACGATCCTTCATCCTCTTCGGGAAAAAGCTTCGTGTAATAGACTTCAATAGCACCCTGCCGGTTGTCGATGGTTGTGAAATCCTGTTGCTGGAACCATTCGGTCTTGCGGAAATCGTGTGAACGATATTCGACTCCGTCATAGAGGATCCTGGCGACAGCAAACTCCGGGAATTGCCATCCATTGGGGAGGATCAGGGCGATCTTCTGGAGGGTTTCCTCTACAGATTTTCCTTCCTTGATGATCTTGTTGGTCTGGTTGATGGTTGCCAGCTCCTTGAGGCGTTCAATAGTTTCCGCCCTCAACTGCTCGAATCTCTTACTGAGGTGTGTGTTCTCCGGCATGCTTTCCGCTATTTGGGGGCCGATCCACCGGGGTGGATTCCGGGGTATCTTTCCCTTACAAAATTAACGGTTCCTAATTTAAGGACATTATAAATTCAAAACCAAACCTGTTTCACCGGTACATCCATCAATGAAATCCGGGTCAACCCACATACGCCGCTGAGGTCAATCCTGCCGCCATGGGTCGAACCATCTGATAGCGGATTGGGGATAAATTTTCATCCGGGGTTGGATATTTGTTTTTTTCTTAATATTGCGGCTCCTAAACCATTAACACTCACATCTATTCATTTAAAGAGCTAGTAACCTATGACAAGTCATGTTTTCAAGCAACAGGTGAAGGAATTCATGGCAAAAGTGATTGCCAGGAATCCGGGCGAAGTGGAATTCCATCAGGCGGTGGAGGAAGTTGTTTCCTCATTGGTGCCGTATATTGAAGAGCATCCGAAATACAAGGAGGCCAAGATACTCGAGCGTGTCGTGGAACCTGAGCGGGTAATCCTTTTCCGGGTTCCGTGGGTGGATGACAAGGGAGAAATCCAGGTGAACAAGGGCTACAGGATTGAGATGAACAGTGCAATCGGACCTTATAAGGGCGGATTGCGGTTCCATCCGACTGTGAATTTGGGCATACTGAAATTCCTGGCATTTGAACAGGTATTCAAGAACAGCCTGACCACCCTTCCGATGGGCGGCGGCAAGGGAGGATCAGACTTCGATCCCAAGGGGAAGAGTGACATGGAGGTCATGCGGTTCTGCCAGAGTTTCATGACGGAACTGTTCCGCCATATCGGTCCCGACACGGACGTACCGGCTGGAGATATCGGTGTGGGCGGACGTGAAATCGGCTTTTTGTTTGGACAGTATAAGAGGCTCAGGAATGAGTTTACAGGTGTGCTTACCGGAAAGGGTATCGAGTGGGGCGGCAGCCTCATCCGCCCCGAGGCCACCGGTTACGGTCAGGTCTATTTCGCAGAGGAGATGCTCAAGACCCGGGGTGACAGCATGAAAGGAAAGACATGTGCGGTCTCCGGATCAGGAAATGTGGCACAGTTCTGTACTGAAAAAGCTACCGGGATGGGCGCCAAGGTGGTAACCCTCTCCGATTCCAACGGTTTCATCTATGATCCCGCTGGCATCGACAAGGAGAAGCTGGAATGGATCAAGTGGCTGAAGAATGTAAAACGGGGCCGCATCAGCGAATACACCGGCAAATTCGGCGGCGAGTACCTTGAAGGCAAACGGCCATGGGGAATCAAGTGCGATGTGGCACTCCCATCTGCCACACAGAACGAGGTGAATGAGGAAGATGCCAAAACCCTCATCAGCAACGGTTGCTTTGTGGTTTCAGAAGGTGCCAACATGCCATCCACCCCTGCAGCCATTGATGTATATCTCAGCAGTAAAATCCTCTATGGCCCCGGAAAAGCTGCCAATGCAGGCGGGGTAGCCACCTCAGGACTGGAGATGTCGCAAAACTCACTCAGGTACTCATGGTCACGGGAAGAGGTCGACAGCAAACTCCACAATATTATGAAAAACATCCATGCCGTATGTGTGAAGTTCGGCAAGGAAGAGGACGGCTTCATCAACTATTTCAAAGGTGCCAATATCGGAGGCTTTGTTAAAGTTGCAGAAGCCATGCTGGCACAAGGCGTTGTGTAATTAACCAGCTATATGGACAGGAAGGGCGGTCATCCAGAGTGAAAGACCGCCTTTTTTTTTGCAAGGATCGACAATAATAGCCTATGAATAAGGAGCTGTCGGCCTTGAGGGGAAAAACAATATCCCCGTCAGGGAAGGATCTGCAGGTATGCAATCATTTCACATTTCACCCCTAGGGCTTAATTGTTATCTTTGCTCCTTAACCCCAATAATAACAGACCCATTCAATGGAAGCCGAATTCCTCCAACTACTCAAAAGAATACGTTATTCCGCCAGGGAGAGGGAGCTGGTCGATTTCAGCTTCTCAGAGATCAGGGACAAGACAGGTATTGCACCGGAAGATCTTAAAGTGTTTATATCCTCCGAAGAAGAGCTGGTTGAAAAAATCCTGGAACTCGAACGGCAAAAATTTGAAGAGATTTTCGAAGTTCATAATTTCGAAGGGGTAAACGCCATCGATATCCTGCTTACCGTCAGCAAAGAAGTGGCAAGGAATTTCCTCCTCGTCAGCCCGGCCATTACCATTCACCTGAAGGAGAAGCATCCCCAGATTTATCAGAATCATTTCGAAAAACGGATTGAGTTCATCTTCAACAAGATTCAGATCAATATTACAAAGGGGATCAACCAGGGTATCTATAGGTCAGATCTGAGTATAGAGCTATTGGCAAGGCTTTACATTGCACGGCTGATCGATATTCATAATCCCATGCTGTTCCCCCCGGATCAGTTCTCATTTGAGACTCTGTTTGCCGTAATGTTCGAAGATCTGGTTCGCTCCATCGCCAAGCCGGAAGGGATTGCCTATTTTGAAATGAAAGTCCGGAGTCTTCAGTTTGAAGAGGGTGAACAATGACAGATATATTGTACCTAAATTATCCGATCAGGAACCTTTTACTTTTCCAGCCGGCCTGGTCTACTCCCATTCAACATGGCGGGTTCCCCGGTTAATCCCTTGTAATTATTGTCATGGCAGACCGGTTGGATTTTTGGTTTGTCGGTAAATATAGACTTGATGATGGAGAGAAAGATGCGGTTCAGGCTTCTGCATGGTGAGGGGTTCAGGGATGGCATCCTGCGGGTGATGCGTTTTCTCCACCATGATATTGTCAGATTGCTTCAAATGGAATCCCGGCAGCATATTTCGGTTCATACGGTCAGAACACACATCAAAAGGATACGGAGCCTTCTGAGGCTGCTGCGGGACGAGACAGGTAACGGCAAATACAGGGAGTTGAACTGGTTTTACCGGGATATGGGGCGCAGGATATCGGCGATCCGGGACGATACTTCCCAGATTGAACTCCTTTCAGCCATGGCGAAGAAAAGCCAATCACATCACCTTTACCTGGCCATCAGACGACCCATCGTACAGATCGAAAAAAAACGAAAAAGGGAGTTTGATTCATTTTATGGCAAACGTTTTCATGTACAGATTGGAGCGGAGATACTGGAAAAGCTCTCCACCCTGGAAGAGCTGCCATTGTCCGGTAATCCCGACCAATTCATCATGAAAAGCCTGAAAAGAGTCTACTGCCGGGCCCGAAAAGCCATGTATTCAGCCCTGGAAACACAAACCGACCTGCACTATCACAACTGGCGGAAGCAGGTGAAATACCTGATGTACCAGATTCAGTTCATGCAGGGTGCCTGGCCCTCATTGTTCCTTACCTATTCGGATGAGTTGGGCAAACTGGCTTCAACCCTTGGTAAGGTGCATGATCTGTACCTCTTCCGCAATATGCTCACTGAAGGATCAGTCGTTTCACTTGATAACATACAGAAAAGAGCCATCCGGCAATACATCTACAAATACCATAAGAGGCAGAAGGATAAAGCGATCCGTCTCGGTTTACGAATTTTCAGCGAAAGCGGGGATTCCTTTGCAGAAAGGATATACGGAATCTGGATCAACGCATACCCCGGTCAGAAGGACTGAACAGCACCCCGTTGATAACCCGAACCGCATTTCTGGCCAGGGCTGTCAATAAAGGGTATTAAACCCCAGGGCAAGCCCCGGGGAATTAAACCATACCTTCCCGTCCGCCGAAGCAGAACGCAAAGGAGGATGAAAAAGAATCCACCGGGCTGATTTACCAAAATGGATCACCATTTCTTCGAAGGACGGCGGCTTAGGGATTCTCTCTCATTGGGGGAATTTCAGACATTCTTAACAATAACTTAACATGTAATGAAGGAAACATTACAACCCTTTTTTGTTTCCTCTGTCAATTAGATATAGTTTTGCACTCCCAATCAGAGAGTGAACCACCCGATGAATCTGAATCCGGAAAACGACAAAAGGTTTACTGTGATTGTCAGGGAGGCCTATACAGCCTTCACTGAACTGGGTATCCGAAGGGTGACCATGGATGTGATATGCCAGCGTCTTGGAATTTCCAAAAAAACGCTTTACAGGTATGTTGACAACAAGGCCGACCTGCTGCGGAAGGTATTCGGTTTTGTCCGCCGGCAGGTTGAGGAAAGAATGGAAGAACTGCGAAAAATGCCCGGCAATGCCATCGACATACTCCTTGAGATGAGTAAGATTGCTTCCCGGCAGCATGAAGGCATCAGCCCTCTGGTCACCGAAGAGCTGAAATCCCTGTATCCTGAGATATTTACCGGTTATCTCCGTAGCAAACGGGAGCTTATCGTGGCGTATATCGAAGACAATATCCGTCAGGGAATAAAAGAGGGCCTGTTCCGTCATGATCTGAATATCGGGATTGTGGCCAATCTTTATTTCAGGAAGGTGGAAGATTTGCATGAGCCGGGTATGAAAGACCGGATGAGTTTCAAGCATGATCTGGTCTTCAGGGTGATGTTCGAAAACCATATCCGGGGCATATCCAATCAACGGGGCATCGAGTATTTTGAAAAAAAAGCCAAAAATCTGGATTTCAATTTATAAAGGATTATGAATACATTCCACAACTGCTTTTTCATTGTCGTGGTTTTGGCACTGGGCCTCCACCAGCGGATGAACAGTCAGGAGCCTCCTTCCTTTTCCCTGGAAGAGGCTTGCCGCTATGCGGAGGAACACAACTACGAGATGAAAAACGCCCGGACAGATATCGACATAGCCGGGAAAAAGGTATCCGAGACAATGGCTATCGGATTCCCTCAGGTAAGCGCATCGCTGAGCTACAATAATTTTCTTGACATTCCCACCACACTTATTCCTGATTTCCTTACACCTGCCATTGTGGGGGTCAACGAGGGGATTTTCGGACTGGAACCTACGGTCACGGTCAGTGATGAAGTTCAGTTCTTTGAAGCGAAATTCGGTGTACAGCATAACATGACTGCCAGCGCCACATTGAACCAGCTCCTGTTCAGCGGCCAGTATATCGTCGGGCTTCAGGCTTCACGGGCTTACCTGAGCCTGTCCGAAACCAGCATGATCAAAACCGGACAGGTGACGCGGGAGTCCGTTTCCAAGGCATACTTTCCTGTAGTGATCATCAGGGAGAATATGAAAGTCCTCGACAGTACACTGGTGAGCCTCAGGCAGATGCTCTCGGAAACCCAGGCGATATACCGGCAGGGTTTTATCGAGGATACGGATGTGGATCAGCTCGAGCTGATGATCTCCGATCTGGAGGCCACCATATCGGATATGGGCAACCAGTATGAGATCGCCCTCGGCAATCTCAAATTCCAGATGGGTATCGGCATGCAAACAGATATCCGGATTACGAGCGATCTGGAAGACCTGATTTCTGGAACAGACAGCGGTGATCTGCTTGTTACGGATTTCGATCACCGTCATCACATTGACTACCGGGTGTTTAAAAATCAGGAGGCCTTGGCGCAGCTCGACCTGAAGCTGAAACGGTCAGAATACCTACCCACCCTGAATGCATTCTATTCCTATCAATCCAACGGCATGAGGGACAAGTTCGACTTTCTCGATTTTGACAAGGAATGGTATCCCAGCCAGGTGATCGGTGTGCAACTCGATATCCCCATTTTCAGCAGCGGCAGCAGAAAGTACAAGGTACAGCAGGCCAGGCTGCAGCTCGACAAGGTCAAAGTTATGGATGACCAGGTTCGGGAAGGGTTGTCCCTTCAGCTCTCATCGGCAAAATCTGCATACAGTAATGCATACAAGGTTCACCTCAACAAGTCCAAAGGCATGGACATTGCCCGTAAGATCCATCAGAAAACGGAAGCGAAATACAAGGCGGGAATGGCAGGGAGCCTGGAACTATCGCAAACTTACAACCAGTTCATGAATGCCGAGATGGAATACCTGCTTGCCACCCTTGATCTTCTCAACCGTAAGGCAGAGCTTGAAAAGCTCCTGACCAGAGTCCAGTAAACGAACTTGTTTTCAACCCGTGCAATAACAATTCAAATGATAAAAATCCGAGTAATCGTTGTGACAGCGTGTTCCCTGGGCCTGATGTGGGGATGCCGGTCAGGCCTCGATGATCCGGGCAGAATTCCCATCAGAGACTACACCGACACGATGAGCTACATCATCGGGCAGGATTATGGCCAGGGGGTACGTGACCAGGATATCAGGGTGAACCTGCAGGCAATATACAGGGGCTTCCACGACGGCCTGAATGATACCAGCCTGATCCCCGACTCATTGAAACAGGCGTTGATCAATCACTTCAACGAGGAGCTGGATCTGCGCCGAAAAAAAGAGGAGGAGCAGATGGTGCGCAAAAACCTTGAGGACAGCAGGGTTTTTCTCGAAAAGAACCGTCAGCAGGAAGGCGTCCGGGAGTTGCCCAGCGGACTGCAGTATCTTGTACTGAAGGAGGGGCAGGGCGATCATCCCGGTATGAACGACAGTGTGATAATCCATTACCGCGCCATGTTTGTGGACCGCCGGACGTTTGATATGTCTTACGACCGGGGGCCGGCCGGAATAAAACTGAACGAAGTGATTCCGGGACTGTCAGAGGGTATCATGCTGATGAAACCGGGTGCCATTTATGAGCTGTATATACCGCCGGCATTGGGTTATGGTGATCAGAACTTCGCCAATATCGTACCGGGAGGCTCCACCCTCATCTACACCATCGAACTGATCAGGATCGTGAAATAACCGAATAAAAGAAACAACATGAAGTGTATTTCCGGAAATAACAACCAAATCATGAGGAAATCAGTGATTTTATTTGCTGCGATATTCCTTCTGTCTGCCTGCGGGGCGAAAAGGGACAATCCCGGAGAGGATCTCAGGGAACAAATCTCTGCATACCGGCAACAGGCCCTGAAACTGAATGAACAGATTGCAGCCCTGGAGCAGGAACTTGCCGCAAATGATGAAAATCCGGCCCATGCCATCCCGGTAGAGACCATGACCCTGACTTATCGGCCTTTCCGGCACTATATCGATGTGAGCGGAACGGTGGAGGCGATACAATCAGCTTATATCAGCCCGGAGATCAACGGTCAGATCAAGAATATCTATGTAAATGAAGGTGACCGGGTACAGAAGGGTGATCCGCTGGTAAAACTGAACAGCAGCGTTACCGAACAGGGTATCCGTGAGGTGGAGACAGCGCTGGAACTGGCAAGGACCGTCTACAAAAAGCAAAAGGAGCTTTGGGATCAGAACATCGGTTCGGAGATCGAATTCCTGACCGCCAGGAACAATATGGAGTCGCTGGAGAGCAGGCTCAGCACACTGAAGGCGCAGCATGACATGGCACTGGTTCTTGCACCGGTGAACGGTATCGTGGACGAAATTATGGTCAAGGAGGGCGAGCTGGGCATACCCGGCATGAGGATGATGGAACTGGTCAACCTGGATGAGCTCTATATCAATGCCGATGTCTCGGAAACCTATCTGACCAAAGTGAAACGGGGTGATGCCGTGGTTGTCGATTTTCCTGCCTACCCCGGAATATCAATGGAAGTACCCGTACACCGGACCGGTAATGTGGTGAAGAGCGCGAACCGGACTTTTACGGTACAGCTGAAAATCCGTAACCGGGATGAGATGCTCAAGCCGAATTCACTTGCCGTGGTCAGGATCAGCGATTTCAGCAGCGACAGTGCACTGCTGGTCCCACCGATCATTGTCAAACAGGATATGAAGGGGAAATACCTTTACACCGTAGCGGAAAAGAACGGTAATCCTGTGGCATCAAAAAGGTACATCCAGACGGGGCTTTCATATGGTGACGAAACCATGGTGACGGAGGGGCTCGAACCGGGAGAGTCGGTCATCATCACCGGATATAACCAGGTCACCGACGGTATAGCTGTCAGGAACAACGGTAATAAATTCTAAAGCGGCAGGTATGGAAAACCACATCAAGGAGCGCAAGGTCATCCGGGAATTCCCGCTGACCACCTGGGCGCTGAACAACAAAAACACCGTATTCCTGCTGCTGTTCGTGCTGCTGATCTTTGGGGTGATCAGCTACAGGTCGTTACCCAAGGAGTTGTTCCCCGACATCTATATCCCGACCGTGCTGGTGCAGACGATCTACCCGGGCAATCCGCCCATCGATATGGAGAACCTGATCACCCGGCCTGTCGAAAAAGAGCTGGAATCGATACGGGGGATCAAAAAGATATCCTCCACTTCCACACAGGATGTCTCGGTGATATTCGTCGAATTCAACACCGATGTGGAGATCAACCAGGCCCTTCAGGAGGTCAGGGATGCCGTCAGCAAGGCAGAAAGCGAATTGCCCAATGACCTGCTGGACGATCCTCTCATCACCGATATCGATTTCTCTGAGTTCCCCATCCTCAGCATCAACCTCTCGGGGGATTACAGCATCAATGAGCTGAAGGAATATGCCGAATACCTTGAGGAGGAAATCGAGACCATACCTGAAATCTCGAAGGTGGAGATATCTGGGCTGAATGATCGGGAAGTCAAGGTCAATGTTGACCGGCACCGCCTGGAAACGTATGAACTCAATTTTGACGATATCGAAGGGGCCATTGCCGCCGAAAACATCTCCATGTCCGGAGGTGAACTCAAGATGGATGATACACGTCTTTCGATCAGGATCGTTGGGGAGTTCAAACGTGTGACTGAAATCAGTAATATCATTGTCAAGAGTGAAGATCAGAATATCGTTTACCTGCGTGATGTAGCCGATGTTGTTTATGGATTCGAGGACCCGGACAGCTATGCCCGTCTCGATGCCAATGCAGTAGTCACTTTGCAGGTCGTAAAAAAAGGAGGGGAAAACCTACTGGTAGCAACCGACAAGATCTTTGATATCCTGGATCATGCGCGCCTCAGCAATTCCCTTCCCTCAGACCTGACGGTTACCCTGACCAACGACCAGTCTGACATTGTCCGTAAACAGCTCAGCAATCTGGAGAACAGCATGCTGATGGGAGTGATCTTTGTGCTGCTGATCCTTTACCTGTTCCTGGGCATCCGCAACGCCCTGTTCGTCGGGCTGGCCATACCGACATCCATGTTCCTGTCGTTCATCGTTTTCGGGTTGATGGATACCCGGATCAATATGATCGTTCTCTTCTCGCTGATCCTGGCTCTGGGTATGCTGGTCGACAATGCCATTGTGGTTACTGAAAACATTTACCGTTTCGTTGACCGGGGCTATTCAAAGTTCCAGGCAGCCCGGCTGGCTGTTGGGGAAATTGCCATGCCGATCATCTCCTCCACCGCCACCACCCTTGCTGCCTTCTTTCCCCTGTTGTTCTGGGACTCCCTTATCGGGGAGTTCATGAAGTATCTGCCTGTGACCCTGATCATCGTCATGACCTCCTCGTTGTTTGTGGCGCTGGTGATCATCCCGGTGGCTTCTTCCACCTTTATCCGGCACGGTGATCAGAATCCCAGGCCTCGGATGAAGCGGTCGCTCGTCCTGGCCTCCGCAATGATCATTGCCGCACTGTTGCTCTACATGGCCAGGGCGAATATGCTGGCCACTCTTCTGCTGATTTTCGGCATCACGGGGATCCTTAACGTTCTGCTCCTGTACCGGGTTTCCAAATGGTTTCAGGAGGTATTCCTGGTTTGGCTGGAAGCCTATTACCTGCGCTTCCTCTCCTTTGCCCTTAAAAAACGTAATCCGCTCAAATTCATCGGGGGCACCTTCCTGTTGCTGATCATCACCGTGATCTTCTATTTTGCGAGCCATCCGAAGATCATTTTTTTTCCTAATACTGATCCGCAGTACATCAATATCCTGGCGGAACTTCCCATCGGCACAGACATCACTGCCACCGACCGGTTCATCAAGCAGGTGGAGAAAAAGGTATTCAGGATACTGGAGCCCGATCGTCAGATCGTCAAGTCGGTACTAACCATTGTCGGGAAGGGCGCCGTACTTGAAAACGAGGGATTCAGCGGAAAATCAGGAGGGGATAACAGGGCTCTCATCACAGTCACCTTTGTCGATTATGAACTCAGGAATGATATCAATACAGGAGATATCATGAAAACCCTGAGTGATTCCCTTATTGGAAAGCACCCGGGTGTGGAATTCTCTGTGGAAAAGCAGAGTGCAGGTCCACCCGCAGGCAAACCCATCAATATCGAAGTCAGCGGAAAGGAATTCAGCAAGCTTCTTGAGCTGACCGATACCATGCAGACTTTCATAGAGAGTTTCAATATCGAGGGTATTGAAGGGTTGAAGATTGACCTGGATGTCGGGCAGCCTGAACTGTTGGTACACATCGACCGCGACAAGGCCCGGCGGTTTGGATTGTCCACTGGGCAGATTGCCATGACCCTTCGCACCGCCCTTTTCGGAAGGGAGGTTTCCGATTTCAAGATCGGCGAGGATGAATACCCCATTCAGCTGAGGCTTAAGGATGAATACCGTTATGATCTCTCCTCCCTGATGAACCAGCTGGTAACCTTCCGCAGCCAGACCTCAGGGCAGATCATACAGATACCGATATCTGCCGTAGCTGATATTGAGTACAGCACCACTTACAGCTCGGTGATCCGGAAGGACCTCAACCGTGTGGTGACGCTCTATTCCAATGTGCTGGAAGGATATAACGCTACTGAGATAAATAACCAGATCAGGGCATTGCTGAAAAACCTGGATATACCCGAAGGGTACAGGTATGAATTCACCGGAGAACAACAGGAGCAGGAGGAATCGATGGCCTTCCTTTCACAGGCCCTTTTGATCGCTCTTTCCCTGATCCTGATCATCCTGGTCAGCCAGTTCAATTCGGTCGTAAAACCCCTGATCATCATGGTCAGCGTTCTTTTCAGCACGATAGGGGTATTCGGTGGCCTGGCCACATTCCAAATGGATTTCATCGTGATCATGACCGGCATCGGCATCGTGTCGCTGGCAGGTGTGGTGGTGAACAATGCCATCGTGCTCATCGACTATACCAACCTGCTGAAAAGCAGGAAGCGAAAAGAGCTCGGTCTGGCGGAAAATGCCATTCTCCCGGTGAAGGATTCCACGGAATGCATCATCGAAGCCGGTAAAACCAGGTTGCGCCCGGTACTCCTGACCGCAATCACAACAATCCTGGGGCTGCTACCGCTGGCCTTAGGCCTGAATATCGACATCGTTTCGTTCCTCAGGACACTGGATCCCAAGATATATTTCGGTGGCGACAATGCCGCTTTCTGGAGCAACATGTCCTGGGTGATCATTTTCGGACTATCGTTCGCTACATTTCTCACACTTGTAATCGTGCCCGCCATGTACCATGTGCTCTACCTCGGCAAGGTCAGGATTTACCGGATGATGCATAAGGAACAGCATCAGCCGCTGGAAACAGCGTCTGAGTAAAACCGGCATGGAAATGATATGGATGGGTCGAAGGAAATCGTGCAACCCGACGGCGGATTGTGGGGAGTTACATTGGGTCTCAATCGTCCGAGAACTCCTGCAGCAACTTCCGGTAGGTTGAAAAAACATTTGCGCGTGACACGAATCCAACATACTTTCCCTTCCTGATCACGGGCAAATTGAAGTTGCCGGTTTCGGTGAACTTGGCGGCCACCTCTTCCATCGATTCGTCGGGATCGACAGTGGCAGCCGGCATGAACATCAGGTCCCTGATAAGGGTGGTGGGATAGAGTTCCCTGTCGAAGATGATATTCCGGATATCATTGATGAAAATGATGCCGTGGAAGTTGTTTTCATCATCCACAACGGGGAAAATATTACGTTGAGAATGGGTGACGACCTTGACAAAATCGCCGAGGGTGGCATCAAGGGGCACTGTATTGAAGTTTGTTTCCACCAGGTCCCTGACCTTCATCATTGAGAGTACGGCTTTATCCTTATGGTGGGTAAGAAGTTCCCCCCTCCTGGCCAGCCTGCGTGCATAAAGGGAGTGTGGTTCATAGTACTTCACGGTCAGATAGGAGATGGTCGAAGTGATGATCAGGGGCGTAAAAAGGCTGTAGCCACCTGTGATCTCAGCGATAAGGAAGATGGCGGTGAGGGGCGCATGCATCACTCCCGACATGATGCCTGCCATTCCCACCAGCGCAAAACCCGTTTCAGAAACATGCATGAAGGGCAGCATGTTGATCAGATGTCCGCACAGGAATCCGGCCAGGCCACCCATGAAGAGCGAGGGAGCAAAGATCCCGCCCACTCCTCCTGCCCCTGTGGTGACTGCCATGGCAATCACCTTGAAAAACATGGTGAACAGTAAAATGGCCACAAGGAACCATTCCTGGTCTGCCCATGAACTGAACAGGCCTTCATTGATCAGCACCCCTTCGTTGCCCTCCAGTATCGTCGACAGGGCCTCATAACCCTCACCGTAAAGGGACGGAAATATAAATATCAGGACCCCCAGAATAATTCCCCCGACGAGAACTTTCCGGTATGTGTTCCTGATGGAATCCATCCATCCTTCGGTAATGGACGTAGCCCGTGTGAAGAACACCGACACCAGCCCGGTAAACAAGCCAAGCACCAGAAAAGCCGGTATCTGGCTGAGCACAAACGGGTCATGTATCTCGAATGAGAACAGCACACCCTTCCCCATCAGAAAGAAAGCGATCATTGATCCGGTCACCGCAGAGATCAGAAGCGGGATCATAGTGGTCATGGTGAGGTCAAGCATCAACACCTCAATGGCGAAGACCATAGCCGCGATGGGCGATTTGAAAATGCCTGCAATGGCTCCTGCTGCTCCGCAACCGATCAGAATCAGGATGGTCTTGAAGTTCAGCCTGAAAATCCTTCCAAGATTGGATCCAATGGAAGCCCCCGTGAAAACGATGGGAGCCTCAAGTCCGACAGAGCCTCCGAAAGCAATGGTGAGGGTGGAAGCCACCATGGAAGAATAGGTGTTATGGCGGCTCAGGATACCGTTTTTCCGCGAGATGGCGTAAAGTATCTTGCTGACACCATGCCCGATATCCTCCCTGATGACATACCTCACGAAAAGGACGGTCAGCAGGATGCCTGCCAGGGGAAAGGCCAGGTAAAGAAAGTTCTGCTTTTCAAACTGGAACCCCCCAGTAATGAAATAATGTGTATAATAGACAAGGTTCTTCAGTAACACCGCTGCCAGGCCACTGAGCAGGCCGATCAGCAGACTGAGAATGAGAATAACCTCCCGCTGACGGTCACGCTTTATTTTCCATAATATGATCCTGCTGATATAAGACCTGAACAAACCCATTACATGGAACTTTTCAAACGCAAAGCTAATTCTTATTGAATTAACAAAACGGATAGGAAAGGTATCCGGATTATGAATCATACCCGATCCGCATGAGCAAATGAATTTGATTATTAACTCCTTGAATAATATGGCACAGGAGTTGGACATTAAGGTACTTTCAATTTCATATTGCAGTAATGCACCATCCGGAATAAATAGACATCTATTTATCAATCAATAACAATATTAAAATGTTGTCTCATTAAAATCAAATCCCATGAACATCTTTACCCGATTAAAAACCGGTCTCATTTTGATGACATTATGGTTCGCGGCCATACAAGTCATCGGACAGCAAGACCTCCTGAGCCTGGATGTGAATGTAAAAGTCGCATCCACAAAAGGTGAAAAGATCTTCAAAACTCCCAGTGCTGTGACCATCATCAGCAAGGAGCAGATCGAGAATTTCAACTTCAGTTCGATTTCTGAGGCTCTTGAAACGGTTGCGGGCGTTTATGTCACCCGGACCTATCTGAAGCGCAATCTGCCGACCTCACGTGGTATTCTGCAGGATCAGTACGCCAACAAAGTCTTGATCCTGATCAACGGTATACCCAGCTGGAACGCGGTGACGGGCGAAGGCAACCTCGACCGTATCGGGATACATGATGTGGAACGCATAGAGGTACTGAAAGGCCCTGCATCCGTGCTGTATGGGACCAATGCGTATTCAGGAGCCATCAATATCGTCCTGAAAAGCTCGGATGAGATGCAGATGGAGGCCCATATGGGTTATGGTTCCAATGCCTCTATCCAGGGTGGGGGAAATGCCTCAGGCAAAGCCGGGGATTTTTCACTGTTCGTAGCAGGCAACGGAGGAGATGTGAGGCAGCCGGCCAAATTATGGCAGGATGGCGCCAAACCTCAGGAGGAAGGGATCATCGACGATCATATCGCCTCAAATAACTTTACAGTCCATGCGGGATATCAATCACACTCGCTGCTGATCAATGGTTTCAGGGTGATCGAAAGCTACCTGGGTGTCTCTCCCACCTTCGCCGCCGGAGCCAATAACGACCATATCGTTCAGGGAACGACAGCGAATTATACATTTGACGGTGCGGTAACAGATAAGATAGGCCTCAGGGCAGGTGTGACCTATGATTACGGACACCGTGACCTCTCCAGAAAAAAGGCGGATGATGTTCGGGCCAAAATCACCGGCGAAAGGATCAACGGTTTCGCGGTGTCCAACATCAGCCTGACAGATGTAATCTCCCTGGATATCGGTGCCGATTATGAGCAAAGAACCAGTATGGAATACTCCAATTATGATCCGATAAAGGATTCCATTACGGAAGAAAACAACATGAAGGATAAAAGTGTAAGCGAATACTCCGTTTTCGGACAGCTGAACCTCAATATGGAAAAAATATCGGCGGTTGCCGGAGCCCGTTACACCAATAACGAATTCTTCGGCAGCAACGTTTCCCCAAGGGCCACTGTGGTATATTCCTTCAATGAAACCAACAGCCTTAAGCTTTTATACGGCGAATCATTCCGGGCTCCTTCGCTGTTTGAGCTTTACTTCGAAACGGCGTCCAAGACCGTATTTGGCAATACCCGCCTGGACCCGGAACGCAGCCGTTCCATCGAGTTTGCGTACCTCACCTCTTTCAGCGATTTCTTCATCCAGGCCCTGGTATACCAGGGATGGTATTCCGACAAGATATTCCGCTCCAACGACTCTACCCTGCTGCTGCCCGACGGCACACCCAATGTGAACAAAAGAAGCGTCTATGACAACGGCGTTGAGTTCACTGCCAACGGGATTGAGCTGGAGGTACGATATGCCAACCCGGATATCCTCAATGCCTTCCTGAGTTTCAACTACCTCCTCGGCAATGACGAGGATAAGGATGCCGACGAAAATTATAACTTCAAATATGTCCCCGAACAGACCCTCACCTTGGGCTTGTCGAAAAATTTCGCCGAGCGGTTCAATATCTCAGGTGTGCTGCACTATATGGGAGAAACAGAAGGCCCGAAAGAAAAAATCGGTGCCCAGCAGATGATCAATCTGAACCTCTCCTACAGGCATAAGCTGAACGACCTCCAGGTGCAACACTCCTTTGTAGTCAAAAACCTGCTGGATGAAAACATTGAAATACCCGAATACGTGAACCGGAAATCGTCCCTCAATGCAATTCCTTATGGGACATACAGGTACCTGGGTTATACCCTGACCGTTAAGATCTGATGAACACACCCCTGAACCGATCCGGAAAACCCTCACACATGCCTGTTAATGCCTTATCAGAGGATTTTCCGGATCGGGATCAATATGGAAACCTGGACATCAACCCTGGCTGAAATCAAAAATAAACGAATAAAAAAACGGAACGGATTGCGAAATTATTAAGGATTTGGTTTATATTTATTTGCTGAAATTCATATTGCCAATACTGCAGTCACCCCAGATCGGCGCGATTGGCTGTGTCGGTTTTATTTGAAAGTATCAACACCATGTAAAGATGAAACAACTCACTCTGATCACCGGGATACTCATTATTCTGCAACAGGCACTGCCGCAGGTCAATGATACCAATATGGCATCTGCCCCGCCCCTGAATGAACAATCCGCTTCCGAAAAGGAGCTTTTCAAGGCAAAATATGAAATTTCAGGGAATCCGATCCACGCCAAAATGCTGAACGAAGAAGTGTTGCGGGCAGAACCGGCAGCGGATTCATATACCCTTAATGTCACAATACCGCAAGGCAGTCTTGTCAATGCGCTGAAATTTTTTCCGGAAGGAAGCTCATGGGCCATCGAGTTTAAAAACCAATACGGATTTGTTCCGGCGACCTCCCTGATGCCCATAAAGGATAAGGCCTCTGATGAAACACCCGCCTTTGACGAGCCACCTGAACTCAAAACACGCATCACACCTGTTGTTCCCGAAGAGGTGATCGGGAAAAATATATACGGGACCGTGACTGTCAGGGCTTTCATCGACAAAAACGGCGATGTCACGGATACTGAAATCGCCAAAAGTATACCGGAGCTTGACGCCGCTGCGAGTGAGGCTATTATGAAGGCCAAATTCAAACCTGCAAGATATAAAGGAAAGCCTGTGGGTATATGGATGTCAATCAATGTGAACTTCAACCCGGAATAATCCTGGCCTGCAGACCGGGAGCAGGAATCCTGAAAACCGGTCTTCTGAAACATTGATAAACGGGCGGTTTCATTCTCCGCACCAAAGTTTCTGTTGTAACGCCAAATCTACCGGCCTCTTTAAGACTTAAATCCTTCTCATTGATCATCGGATTCCGGGAGCTGCCCTCTTCCATTTCCATTCACTTTCTTCGATATATATACTAATTGCTATCTTTGTCGCATGCGAGTGCTGCTGGTAGGCAATCCGAAAACCGTGATGGGATTCAACCGGATGACAAAGATCCCGAGCCTGAATCTGGCCTCCCTGGCAGCCAATGTGGAAGAAGGTATATGTGAGATCCGGGTTGCTGACCTGGTGGTTCACGACCGTAATCCTGAAAAAGCACTGCTCCGTGTCCTCCAGAGTTACCAGCCCGATGTGGTAGGTTTCACTGCCATGTCGTTCCAGTATGCAGTTGCCCTGAAACTGGCAGCATTGACGAGAAAAACCAGGCCTTCAGCCAGGATCCTGATGGGGGGGTACCATGTTACGGCCGATGCAGAAGCCATCCTGGTCAGCCCGGACATGCAGCATATCGATTACCTGATCTGCGGTGAAGGGGAACACACCTTCAATGAACTGATGAAGGCGCTTGGCGCTGGTGGAAACGTCTCCCAAATACCCGGGCTTGCATTCCTTGAGGAAGGGAAGCCGGTCATCACACCCCGTGCACCACTGCTGGATACAGATCATATCCGGATCCCGGACCGGGATGCCCGGATATATAAAAAGGGGTTTCACATACTGGGCATGCCGGCCGATGTGATCGAAACTTCCCGGGGATGCCTTTACAATTGCAATTTTTGCAGCATCCGGCATATGTATGGGAAATCCTTCAGAAAATTCAGCATCGACCGGATCATGACCGACCTGGAGGATGCCAGACGACACGGTGCAAGAAGCATATTCATTACCGACGACAACATCACACTCGACGGTAAAAGGTACATGCAGATATGTAACGAAATCACCCGGCTCAGGCTGAATATGACCTTTGCCGTACAGGCAAGCGTCAGGGGGATCATCAAAACACCCGGCCTTGCAGAAGCCATGGCACAGTCCGGAACACGGATCGTCTTTCTCGGCATCGAAAATGTGTCGGATGATGTGCTGCATTCCATGAATAAGAGCGACCAGCTGAAAAGCGACGATGCGGCTTTGGCGGTCAGCCTGCTGAAAAAACATGGAGTGACCGTAATTGTGGGAGGGTTTATTTTCGGATACCCGGAAGACACCCGCAATGTCATGCTGAAGAATTTCCATTATGCCAAAAAAATCGGCGTCGATATCCAGTTGTTCAACATCCTCACGCCACACCTGAAAACGGAGATACGTGAAGCGCTCCTGAAGGAAGGGCTGGTCACCAACTCTCATGACTACAGCAGATACAATCATTATGCAGCCAATGTCAGGACCCTCCACCTCACCGACATGGAGCTATACCGGTTCAGGAACATGCTGGATGCAAGGTATCCTGTGGAATCCGGAGCGATTTTCAGGCTCTTCAGGGCATATCCCGCTTACTTTTCCGCTCTCATGTTCAGGATGATCCGCCGCGAGCCCAGGAACTGGTTTTCTTTCACCACCGGATTCCTGAGGCGTTGACCGGAGATGAGATGCCATTACCGGTATTATCCATATAACGATCCTAACGGCAATGTAACTTTCCATTATGAACATCCACAAGACCACATTAAACCGTATGCTGCTGGCAGTTGGAATGCTGCTGATGTTTGTAACATCCTGCAAAAAAGAGGATGATGAAAAGGAAGAATCCCTGGTTCCGGTTGTTTACCAAACCATACTGATCCGGACGGATTTCGGGGACATCAGAATCTGGCTTTACGACCAGACGCCCCAGCACCAGGCCAACTTCATCAAACTGGCTGGAGAAGGCTTTTACGACAGCCTGATCTTTCACCGGGTGGTGGAGGATTTCGTGATACAGGGAGGCGACCCGGAAGGAACGGGTTACGGCGGGCCCGGATACAACATACCCGCCGAGATCGTCACCTCACTAAGTCATCAGTATGGCGCGGTCGGGGCAGCCCGTCTGCCCGACAACATCAATCCCGACAGGGAATCAAACGGTTCCCAGTTCTACATCGTTTGTGATCCTGACGGCGAGCCGTCGCTGAATACATATTATACCGTTTTCGGGATGGTGTTCAGCGGCATGGATGCCGTGGATTCAATAGCCGTGGTGCCGGTCGATGAGGCCAACAACCACAGGCCCTACCAGAATGTGTACATGACGGATGTGAAGGTCGAAGAATTCACCGCTGACGAAATGAAGAACCAGTTTGGATTTACCCTGCCCTGAAGCTATGGAAGCAGCGAGCCGGTTCATCCGGGTTTCCGACCGCTTCATCATGACTGTGGAGGGACTGGAGTGCCACCTCAGGTACCGGATCAAGGACCAAGAACGTGTGGAATTCTGGAGCACATGGGTCCCGGTGCCATTACGGGGCCGTGGACTGGCACAGGAAATGATCCGCAGAGGATTGGACTGGGCGGGGAAAAAAGGTCTGAAGGTGATCTCATCCTGTTCGGCTGTGGATCATTTCATCAAACACCATCCGGAATACCGGGAGATTCTGGCGTGATAAGCCTATTTCCCCGGCCGTTGATCCAATTCATGCACCCTGCCGCAACGCGGGCATTTTACACGAGGCAGGCGGTAATCGGGCGGCAGTTTGAGCCTCAGGCCGCAATCACAGGTGATGAAAGTGAAGTTACCGGCCCGCATCATGATGTCACCTGCATCACGCCTGACATCCCTGACATCCTCTGGCTTGCCGGTATCCGCGGCCTCTCTCGGCACGATGACCTTTTCATCCCTGAGGCCTGATATCGGAATGATCCCCTCTGCATCGCCCCTTACTGATGCGTATGCCTGCTGATATCCGTTGAAGGATGCATCATGCATCATGCTCCGCAGAATCCGGATCCTCTCGGAAATGGGGGGGTGAGTGCTGGTCAGGTCAGCCATCTTCCGGCCTTTCCCGAGAAAGGGATTGGCAATGTAGAGAGGAGCCGTGACCTTATTGGCAGATTTCATCTCCACAGTATTGGCCGATATTTTTTCAAGGGCGGATGCCAATCCGGCAGGGTAACGGGTCAATCTGACGGCGGAGGCATCTGCCAGGTATTCACGTTTCCTTGAAATGGCGAAGTAAAGGAGCTGTGCCATGATGGGTGCCAGAACCGCCAATGCCACAGCCAGCACCATCATGATGATCTGCCCCTGCCCGCTCCCCTTTGAGGAGCCGGAGCGATACCTCCCCCCTCCACCCCAGAGCATGCCCCTCAGGTATATCTCCGAGATGAGCACCACGGTACCCAGCATGATACCTGCATAGGTCAAGAACCGTATATCCCGGTTCATCACATGTGAGACCTCATGTGCGACTACTCCCTGAAGCTCATCCCTGTTCAGCCGTGCCACCAGCCCTGCGGTGACGGCCACGGCACTGTGCGAAGGATCCCTGCCGGTGGCAAAAGCATTGGGTGCCTGCTCATCAATGATATACACCTCGGGCATGGCGGGCAAGCCCCCAGCGAGACGCATCTCCTCCACTACGTGGAACAGCTGCGGATGCACATCTGGGGTTACCTTGCGGGCACCACTAAGGGCAAGAAGGATCCGGTTTCCTGAATACCTGGCTACAAGCGCCTGTACCAGCCAGATGATCAACGCAATAGCGACACCGATGAATCCGCCATCCGGAGGAAAAAAGACACTGCCCAAAAGATATCCCAGTGCGACCAGCACCAATCCCATCATCAGGAACAAGGTCACTGACCTTCTCCTGTTGGCCCGGATCAGTTCCCAGATCATACCCTCATGGATTAACTTCCGGATTGGAAGGTTACCTGCGGAACCGCCTTTTCAGTAACATCCTCCACCTCAAAAAATACCTCTTCACTGAAGTGGAACATGGAGGCCACTATATTGGAGGGAAACATCTGGATCTTGTTGTTGAAAAACAACACCTGATCGTTATAATTCTGCCTGGAAAAAGAGATTTTGTTCTCCGTAGAAGTGAGCTCTTCCTGCAGGGCCAGGAAATTCTGGTTGGCTTTCAGGTCGGGATAGGCTTCCACGGCGATCTGGAGACGGCCCAGCATGCCTCCGAGGATGTTTTCAGCCTTTGCCTTTTCGCTGATGGAGCTTGCACTCATGGCTTGTGTACGGGCCAGAGTGATGTGCTCCAGGGTTTCACGTTCATGGACCATATATCCCCTCACCGTCTCTACCAGGTTGGGGATCAGATCGTGCCGTCTCTTCAGCTGCACATCGATCTGCGACCAGGCATTCCGCACCTGGTTCCTGAGCCTTACCAGTGAGTTATATATGCTGATGCCCCAGATCAGGATCAACCCGATGATCAGAAGAAAAATAAGTGCTGCCATATTGTAATTTTTAATGGTTCTCCTGCATCTCAAATGCCAGTATCTCGGCCAGCAGGGCAGTGATCCTGCTGTCTCCCCCGCTGCCGGCCATGCGGATTATTTCACGGAGTTCCCCGTGCTCAAACCAGAAGCCATGCCCTTTTTTGCAACGGTCTATGATCACATGTTCCCTGGTACCGCAAATCACCTTCTCCATCTTCCGGTTGCAAAGCGGACAGCGGATCTTTATTTCGTTCCTGATATCAGCCTGATGTATGGAAGACAGCAAAGGCTCACTATCACTGGATCCTGAAAGTAAAAACTCCAGCTCGCCGGCGTCAAGCCATATTCCTTTGCAAAATACGCAATAATCAATCTCTGTCCCGTGAAGCTCAAGGACGATCAGTGATTCTCCGCATGAGGGGCAATTCATATGTTTGCTATTCTGCAGCTTATATTCCGGTGTAAATATATGGAGAATATTGGGATTGTTTTATTGAAAAGTATTATATTTACACTTCAATCGCCGTGAAATGAAATGTCACCCTGCAATCATACCCCTGGTCCTGCTTCTGATGGCTTGCTCAACGTCACGGCAGGTGCCGCTTCCTGATGCAACAGCGGAAGGGGAAGACAGTACCAGGTATGAGCTGATCGTATTCGAGCCTGGTTTCGAGAACTGGTTCCTGAGCCGTAGCAGACCCGGCTGGTTTCATGAGGAAAGTTACTACCATGCATGGAATGTGAAGTATGTCAATGAATGGAATCACCGGGTGATGCACAATGAATACCGGGAGCCCTACGATTACCGGATCGATTTCGATCCCGCCGAGACCTATGGCAAGGGTCTGGAGTACAAGCTTTACTGGTTCTTCAAGTACCTGGAGACGAAGTACGCTATCCGGCTTGACATCTCAAGCCGGGAGGTGGCTCTCTGAGATAAGGATTATCTGAAAAGAAGCTGGAATATTTCATCCACCCGGCTTACGGGAACGATCTGAATTTTATATTTTGTCCGATCCAGTCCCTTTAGATTATATTTCGAAATAAAAATCCGGTCAAATCCAAGTTTGTCTGCTTCCGAAATCCGCTGGTCGATGCGGCCGGCCTGCCTGACCTCGCCGGACAGCCCGATTTCAGCACTGAAACAGTCTTTCTGGTTTATGGGGATATCCTCTCCGGATGAGAGCACAGCGGCGACCACAGCCAGGTCGATAGCGGGATCATCAACACGGATACCGCCTGCAATATTCAGAAAGACATCTTTCGATCCCAGCCTGAAGCCACAGCGTTTCTCGAGAACGGCCAGCAGCATGTTGAGTCTCCGGGCATCGAAGCCGGTGGCGGATCGCTGGGGAGTGCCATAGGCAGCTGTACTCACAAGCGATTGTGTTTCGATCATGAGCGGTCTGAGACCCTCCATCATGGAAGCAATGGCAATGCCGCTGAGGTTTTCGCTCCGTTGTGTCACCAGTATCTCAGATGGATTATCCACTTCCCGGAGTCCGTTCTGCTGCATCTCATAGATACCCAGCTCGGAGGCAGGGCCATACCTGTTCTTGACCACACGGACGATACGATAACCGTAATTGCGGTCTCCTTCGAACTGAAGTACCGCATCTACCATATGTTCGAGCAGTTTCGGTCCGGCAAGCATACCGTCCTTTGTGATATGGCCGATCAGGATGACAGGAGTGCCCGTCTGCCGGGCATATCTCTGAAGCTCGGATGCACATTCGCGTATCTGGGAGATACTGCCAGGAGGAGCATCCAGGGTGTCTGTCTGAAGGGTCTGAATGGAATCCACGATGACAACAGCAGGCTGAATTGATTCCAGGTGCCTTAAAATCTCCTGCGTGAGTGTTTCGGTCAGGATGTAACACTGATCATTCCTGATCCCGATCCGGTCGGCACGCATCCGTATCTGTTCGGTGCTCTCTTCCCCGCTGATGTACAGGACAAGGGTCTTTTTCATGGCAAGGGCGACCTGGAGTGCGAGGGTTGACTTTCCGACACCCGGTTCGCCGCCGATCAGGACGATGGATCCTGGAACCAGGCCGCCCCCAAGCACCCGGTTCAACTCCGGGGATGAGGTGGGGATCCTGAGGTCAGCCATCTGCCGGATTTCACCTACGGGCAAAGGCCGGGAATGCGTCTGCAGAACATTCTTACCTCCCGTAAGAGGTTCTTTGCGGACCACCTCCTCCTCAAAAGTGTTCCAGCCACCACATTCCGGGCATCGGCCCAGCCATTTGACAGACTGGGCACCACACTCCCTGCAGAAAAACATGGTTTTGGCCTTGGCCATCGGCCTGAAAGATTTGTAAAACTCAATTGCTTTTCCGGATCCGGTCGATGATCCCGCTGGTGGAATACCCTGGCACCAGGTCGACGATCTCTATCCTGCCACCGGATGCTTCAATAAGATCATGCCCGGCGATGTCCTCCGGATGATAATCACCGCCTTTGACCAGCACCTGGGGCATAATCCGCCGGATCAGTTCATAAGGTGTCTCTTCATCGAAGAGCACCACTGCATCCACGAAACGGAGTGCAGCCAGGGCCATGGATCTGGATGCCTGGTCGATGACGGGACGTTGATCACCCTTGATCCGTCTGACGGAGAGATCTGAATTGATCCCGATCACCAGCACATCACCCATGGATGCAGCCCGGGCCAGATAATCGATATGACCCAGATGGAGGATGTCAAAGCATCCGTTGGTGAAAACGATCTTTTTCCCGAGAAATCTCCAGACCGCCAGCTGCCTCTCCAACTTTTCACCGGATAGTATCCTGGACTTTACCAATTCCAGCTTTTCCATTTTGCGGCTGATTAACGACCGGTAAAAGCATCAAAGATATAATTCCTGCCAGAATAATTGTAATGGTCTGCCCAGACCAGAGCAGCCATCCCACAGCATATCCCTTTGTTTCCATGATGCCGAATATCGCCAGTGATTCTGCTACGATCCAGGGGTAGATACCTATACCGCCCTGGATGACCATAATGCCTATCGTTCCGAAGACGAAGACGGCCAATCCAACATCCAGCCCGAGATTCGCCGTTTCGGGCAGGCAGAAGAACACGACCCAGGTCATCAGCAGGTACATGAGCCAGATGAACAGGGAATGAAAGATGAACAGCAGGGGTCTCCGCACGTTGAGCAGGGTTTTCAATCCTTCAATAAACCCGAGGATGATATCCCTGAACTTCCTGTACACATAGGTATGGGCGATCCGTCTGCGGGACTTAAAGAGCAGAAAAGCCAGGCTTGCGATGATTGCAATGATAAGCCAGGCCATGAGTCCGGGATATTCAAATTCCCTGTATTTCCCAACGGCGCTCCTGTAAATGGAAGTCTCCCTGAAAAGCCCCAGTTTCCCGAAATGCACCACCAGGTTAATCAGGAAAGCGGCTGCGAAGGTGAGCAGGTCGAGACCCCTTTCGGTAACGACGGTCCCGAATGCTTTCTGCAACGGGATGTTTTCGTATTTGGCCAGGACACCGCAGCGGCTAATCTCTCCCAGGCGGGGAAGTGCCAAATTGGCAAAATAACCGATAAACACCGCAAGAAAGGTGTTCCTGAAACCCGGTTTATATCCCATGGGTTCCAGAAGCATTTTCCAGCGGATGGTACGGCTGATATGACTGAGAATGCCGATGAAAATCGAAAGGATAATCCAGAAATAATTGGCTTCCCTGAACGAACGGACGATGTCATGTCGTTCCTGGATTGTCAGGTTGCGCATGAAGAGCCAGATAAAAAAAATGCCCACTCCGACGAAAAAGGCAATCTTGAAGGCAGTGAACAGGTTTTTCTTCAAGGCTGCCTCAGTTTATTCCGTTCATCGGGGAAAATGATGGTGGGATTAAAGTTCCGGGCTTCTTCGATATCCATGGAGGCATAGGAAACGATAATGACCTTGTCACCCTTGAAAGCCTTTCTGGCGGCGGCACCATTCAGGGAAATCATACCGCTGCCGCGTTCGCCACGGATGACATACGTTTCCAGCCGTTCACCGTTGTTGATATTGTAAATGTGGACCTTCTCACCATCCAGCAGGCCTGCCGATTCCATCAGGTCCTCATCGATCGTGATACTTCCGATATAATCAAGTTCGGTGTCTGTCAGCGTGGCACGATGAATTTTCGACTTAAGGATTTCGATCGTCATGATGCAAAATTATGAAAACAAAATCACATTGTCTATCAGACGGACATCGCCGGCATAAACGGCGATACACGCAATCAGGTTCCGGCTTTCCGTCCAGAATCTTACAGGACGGAGCGAATACATATCCACGATCTCGAAGTACTCAAGTTTCAGGTATTTACTGCTCCGGATGAGATATTCCACATTTTCTGCGATCTCGGGAATAGGGATATAACCTGCCTGCGCCTTAACATTCCTCAGGGCTTTGTAAATGAAAGTGGCGGCAGCCCGCTCCTGTCTGGACAGCAGCCGGTTCCTGGAACTCATCGCCAGGCCGTCCTTTTCCCTGACTATGGGACACGGAATGATCTCAACCGGCAGGTTCAGCCGGGTGACTATATGGTGAATGATCACCAGTTGCTGATAATCCTTCAATCCGAAATAGGCACGGTTGGGCTCGATGATTTCGAGAAGCCTTTTCACTATGGTGACCACCCCATTGAAATGGCCGGGCCTGTACTTCCCTTCCATGATGCTGTCAAGCCCACCCAAGTCAACTAGCTCGGTAGGAGGCTCGGGGTATATCTCTTTCTCCCCGGGGCAGAAAAGCACATCGCAGGCAGCGGATTCCAGCATGTGTGTATCCGATCCGATATCACGCGGATACCTGCGGAAATCCTCCGAATCGTTGAATTGTACAGGATTTACGAAAATGCTGGCCACAGTCACCCGGTTATCCTTTCCGGAAGCTTTGACCAGCGAGAGGTGCCCGTTATGCAGGGCTCCCATTGTAGGAACAAACCCGATGCTGTGGCCTGATTTCCTTACATCCGCAAGGCATTCTCGTATCTCTGCTATTGTTTTGAAGATCTCCATGTGAACCGGCATATGGAACGATTATCATTGTAGCAATATCCTCAGCAGGTCCTCCTCCAGTGTTTGATCCGGGGTTTCGATGATGCGTCCCACTTCTCTTGCCTCGAAATAGACAATAAACGTAGGAACACGCTCGATATTCAGGGAGGAGATGTCGATATCCCCGGCAGTCCTTTTACGATCGACGCAGATCAGGGTCAATCCTTCATAAACATACCCGCAGTCATCCAATATCCTGATGAAACGCGGAACCTGGGTACGCGTATCACTGCACCATGTACCGAGAACCACCGTTATTTCCGTCTCCCTGAGCTTTTCACAAAGCCGGGAGATGGTGCTGGAGTCCGGAAGATAGGAGGTATAATTGGTATCCATGTATGCAGCGAAATCACCGGCATGCAAGTCATCCAGGCTGCAGGGGCCGCCCGGGGCATCCGCTTCCTGAGAGGATCCCGGAAACGCAATCCCGAGAATAAAAACCGAAAGCATCAGAAAAGACTTCATATCACATCGTTTTGATTTGCTGTTCCAACCAGT
Source organism: Bacteroidales bacterium (assembly GCA_016939365.1). Classification (GTDB taxonomy): domain Bacteria; phylum Bacteroidota; class Bacteroidia; order Bacteroidales; family JAFGHD01; genus JAFGHD01. The sequence continues at coordinate 37,837 of JAFGHD010000092.1, forward strand.
GCAAGGTAATAAAACGGCATCATACCTGCCGGATGCTTCGTGATGCATCAAGGCAACCACCTGGTCATTCCAGCTCGATAAGCACGTCCGATTTGGTCACCTTCTGCCCCTCCCGGATGTGCACCTGCTTCACGGTACCTCCGATGGGCGAATGTATTTCATTTTTCATCTTCATGGCTTCGAGAACCAGCAGTGTCTCGCCCATTTCCACAGGGCTTCCCTTTTTCACGTTCACCTTGCGGATGATACCCGGAATAAAGGCATGGATCATCCTGGGATCACTTTTTTGGTAAGTCTTTCTGAGCAGGTACTTATGGCTGTAGAGGGTTTTATACCTCACCAGGTCAATGTTCAGGGATTTGTATTCCAGTTTTTTTTCTCCATTCTTCTCTTCCATGTTCGAATGATTGGGTGAATGTAAACGCCGGGATGACTCAGAAAGGCGGAACACCATGTTTCTTGGCCGGTCGGGTTTCCGATTTCACGGAGGAGATCTCGAGGGCGTGCATTACGAACTGCCGGGTATCATGGGGCTCGATCACCGCATCAATATACCCGTAGGCTGCAGCCACATAAGGGTTTGCAAATTTTGTCTTGTATTCCTTGATCTTGTGCTTTCTCATCTCCTCCGGGTTTTCAGCGTTTTTGATCTCGTTACGGAAGATGATATTGGCAGCGCCTTCCGGGCCCATGACGGCAATCTCTGCTGTCGGCCATGCGAAAACGAAATCGGCCCGCAGATGGTGGGAACACATGGCGATATATCCCCCGCCATATGCTTTCCGAAGGATCACCGTGATCTTGGGAACGGTAGCTTCTGAATAGGCATAAAGGAGTTTGGCTCCGTGCCGGATGACCCCGGCATGTTCCTGATCAATGCCCGGAAGGTAACCCGGGAGGTCAACCAGTGTCAGCATCGGGATATTGAAAGAGTCACAATAACGTACGAAGCGGGCGGCTTTATCTGAAGAATCCACATCCAGCACACCTGCCATGCACATCGGCTGATTGGCGATACAACCAACCGACTGCCCCGCCACCCTGGCAAATCCGATCACAATATTCGGGGCGAAAAGCTCCTGTATCTCCAGAAACTCTGAATCGTCACAAATGGCACGGATGACCTCCCGCACATCATAGGGCAGCCTCGGATCGGAAGGGATGATGGATTCTATGTTATACTGCCTGGTTTTCGGGGCCTTTTTCGGGAAGGGTTCAGCTTTTTTCTCATTGTTCCATGGTATGAAACTCATCAGCTGTTTGATCTGGTCAAAACAAGCTTCCTCGCTCTCGGCGAAGAAATGGGCATTGCCGGAAGTCTCTGAATGAACCCTGGCACCACCGAGCTCTTCCATGGAAATCTCCTCACCAAGGACGGTTTTGATCACTTCAGGGCCTGTGATGAACATTTTGGAGACCTTATCCACCACGAAAACGAAATCGGTGAGTGCCGGGGAATAGACTGCGCCGCCTGCGCATGGGCCCAGTATCACGGATATCTGGGGAATGACACCCGAAGCCATCGTGTTCCTGAAGAAAATCTCCCCGTAACCTGCAAGGGCATTGACTCCCTCCTGAATACGCGCACCACCCGAATCGTTGATCCCGATCAGGGGTACCTTCAGCTTCATGGCATGGTCCATGATCTTGGTGATCTTTTTGGCGTGCATCCATCCCAGCGAACCTCCTGCCACCGTGAAATCCTGAGCATAGATACAGACAGGATAACCGTTTATTGTACCGGTTCCCGTAACAACCCCATCCCCGGGAAGGTATTTCTTGTCCATGTCAAAATCCTTGCCCGCATGCTCCACAAATAAATCGTATTCATAAAAGGATTTGGGATCCAGAATCGATATAATCCGTTCGCGTGCCGTCTTCTTTCCAATGGATTTCTGTTTCTCAATGGCTTTCGTACCACCACCCTTAATGGCTTCCCGCATACGCTTTTTCAGGTCTGCGGTCTTCTGTTTCAAACCCATATGTGAGAATTTTTCCGGTTATTCCTTTGCTGGTCGTCCGTGGTGACCGGCAGAATTGTTTTCTTTATTGGTCTGTACATCATCTGAGCCCCAGGAAATGAGCTTACCGGATTTCCCAAAAAGAGATGCGAAATTACGCCAAATTAACAAAACCCATTTTTCGGTGCGTTTTTTATTCCCCCTTTACAGTTCAGGTATAATTGGCCCGACCCCTGCACCATCCTTTCTTTGACTTGGTTATAAACAAGTTATGTCACAATCATGAGGTCTGTCATCTGTTCATTTGACAAGGATGCAGCCGTTCCATTCAGGCAATTGCTAATTTTACCGAAACAATCCTTGCCGAAATGAACATAGAGGATTTCAGGGAATATTGCCTCTCCCTCAAGGGGGTGATGGAGTCGTTTCCTTTTGATGACACGACATTGGTTTTTAAGGTCAGGGGGAGGATGTTCGCCCTTACCGATCTGGATGGTCCATTCTCCATCAACCTGAAATGTGATCCGGACAGAGCGGTATCATTCAGGGAGCGATACCCCTGCGTTCATCCGGGCTACCATATGAACAAGAAGCACTGGAATACCATAATGATCGATGGATCGATCAGCGATCAGGAGCTCAGGGAATGGATACTCCATTCATACCGTTTGGTGACGGATAACCTTCCCAAAAAGATCCGGGAAGAGCTAGGATCCCTCTGAAGTGTCGCCTTTGGCGGGAGGTCTCTTTTTGACGGAGATCGAATCAAGGAGCAGATAACCCATAATGGCCCCCCAGAGGGTACTCATCCATGGGCTGGAGGTGATCGGACATGTTCCTGCTCTGCAACCTATCAAAAGATAATAGAGATAACCTGCAGCAGCCCCCAGAATAATCCCGGCAATGATCCTTGTCCTCCTCAGGTGTATCGATCGAATCCATCTGTCCGCGGCAAGTCTTGTCATGATAATGTTTACAAACGGACATATTCTGAAATAGCCTTCAGGAGAACGGTTTTGGGCCGGAGTCCTACAAGCGTCTTTACCGGTTTCCCGTTGTTGAAGATCATGATTGTGGGAATGCTCCGGATACCCAGCATCCCGGCTGTTTTCCGGTTCTCGTCAATGTTCATCTTGCAGATGTTCACCTTGTCCCCAACCTCATCAGCTACCTCATCGATGACAGGTCCCTGAATCCGGCATGGCTGGCACCATGCTGCCCAAAAATCCACAAGCGTAACACCCTTCCGGATGACTTCCCTGAAATTGGAATCCGTAAGGACTTTGGTATGAGACGATGCAGGCCTGGATGACCTGCGACCGGCACGGATAAAGCTGAATAAAAGATATCCGACCAGCGCACCCGCCAGAAGAATGGCGATGAGGTTCCCCGTCATGATCTTTCAGTTTGGTTTGGTAAACCTGAAAACTTATTCAACAACCCAATCCCGTCTATTGTTCACCATATATTGAATTCCGGTGGTGAATTGTACAATTACCTATCCTTCAGGGCCTGGCCACAATTTCCGGCAGGCTTTGTCAGACCAGTGAGGCATACGGGTCCCGGTTATTTCCTGAATTCCACAATGGTAATCCCGTGTCCGCCTCTTTCGATGTGCTCATCGCGGAAGGTGGTGATCTCAGGGATACCCTTCAGGAAATCATGGATCAGGGATCGAAGGATGCCATATCCCTTTCCGTGAAGGATGCGGACTGTGGGAATGTTGAGCAGGATGGCGTCGTCGATGAACCTGCGTACCAGATTCAGGGCTTCTTCCCCGCGTTTGCCCCGGACATCGAATGTCGGGTTGAAGGATACCGCCTTATGGACTACCTGTTCAGCCAGGCCTGATGATATGGGTTTCCGGATGGCTGGGTTTTGTTCCGGCGGCGGCACATCGGTTCTGTGCAACTTCCCGGTGTCTGTTCTCAATGTGAAGGATCCGCAGCGGACAACCGCATCCTCTCCCGTAATTTCAATGATTTCTCCTGCAACATCCTGATCGGCGATCCTCACCCAATCGCCCACCATCAGGGGTTGTCCGGCCTCCTCGGTATCCCCTGCCGTTTCCCGTTTCTTCCTGACGGCCGGCTTTGCCTTTTTCCTTTCATTCATCGGTCCGATGATCCTTTCCTTCTCCCGGGTGATCTTTTCACGTAACCTTTTTGTCTTTTCCTTATCCGCCTGCGACTCACGGATTTCCTTAATGGTCTGCTCGATCAGCCTGTTGACCGATTCCAGCAACCCGGCGGCTTCGCTGCGGGCATCCCCAAGGATCCTGCCTTTTTCAGCCTCCAGCTTCTGCAAGAGCTGTTCATATTTTGTGATTGTCTCATTCAGGAATCCGTCAGCTACCTGATATTGCTGCTGCCGGCGGGCCAGATCCCGGCGTTCTGCCTCCAGGAGTTGTATTTGTCTTTCGAAATCCACCTGCCCGGTTCCAATCCTGCTACCGGCTTCATCGAGCATTTCCAGGGGGAAACCGATCCTCCGGGCGATCTCAAATGCGAAGGAGCTGCCGGGATGACCGGTCTGCAGTCTGAACAGGGGCGTCATTGCCCGGGTATCGAAGAGCATTGCCCCGTTGATGATGCCGTCGGTTCTACCGGCGAGTGCCTTCAGGTTGAAATAATGGGTTGTGACTGCCCCGAAAGCCCCTGATTGTGCCAGACGCTCCAGTACCACCTCTGCAATTGCACCCCCCATCTGGGGGTCTGTCCCGCTCCCGAACTCATCGATCAGAAAAAGGGTTCCGGGTCCGGCATGCTCCATAAAATGCATGTAATTCATCAAATGGGAGCTGTAGGTGCTCAGATCGTTCTCAAGGGACTGCTCATCACCAATATCGATGAAAATATGTTCAAAAATACCGCAAGTGCTTCCTTCGGCGACGGGTATCAGCAAACCACACTGGAACATATATTGCAACAGACCTATCGTTTTGAGGCACACCGACTTGCCTCCTGCATTCGGCCCGGAAAGGACCAGTATTCTCTGACGGTCGTCGAGCTGTATGTCGGATGGCACGGTTACCCGGTGTTGCCGGGCGAGGGTAAGGAAGAGCAGCGGATGGACCGCCTGCCTCCAATCGATGAGCGGCTTTTCTGTGATATCCGGCAGGATGGCATTGATCTCATCGGCAAACAGCGCTTTGGAACGCACCAGATCGATCTCCCCCAGAAAAACATACAAGCGGAGCAATTCAGGGATATGAGGCCGTATAAAGCCGGTAAATACGGCCAATATCCTGACGATTTCACGGTGCTCAGCACTTTCCAGCTCACGGATGCGGTTGTTTGCGTCGAAGACCTCCTCGGGCTCAATATAAACCGTCTGTCCTGTGGCCGATTCATCATGAATAAAACCCCGGATCTTTCTCTTGTGCGGGACGTGCAGTGGTATGACCAGCCGGCCGTTCCTTATCGTGGGTGTCGCGTTTTCCGATGACCAGCCCGAACGACGGGTCAGGTTGAGAACCTGATTGATTTTACGATCGATGGTGCCACCCAGCAATTCCATATCACGGCGTATCTGCGCCAGCAAATCCGACGCGCGATCCCGGATACGGCCCTTCTCATCTATGATCCGGTCTATTTCCCTTAGTATCCGGGCCTCCAGGGTAAGCCCTTCAATCATCCCATGCATCAGCGGAAAGGAAGATATGTCCAGGCTTTTCAGAAACCTGAGGCATTCGCTGATCGTGACCAGGGAAACCCTGAAGTCCATAAGCTGCTCCGGCTCCATCCATGTCCCTTCAATGACAGCCCTCTCCAGCATACCGGTCATATCGATATATCCGTCTGTCGGAAAAGGTGCCCTGCTTTGCAGAATGGTCATAAATTCCGCCGTACTGCCCAGGAGCTGCTTCAGGGATAGACGGTCGGTAGTAAAAGCAATTTCATCCACCCGTTTCCGGCCCATATCGCTCAGGCACCTGTGGGCCAGCATATCCCGGATGGCACGAAATCCGATCTTTTCCTCAAAATGCTCCGGATAAACCAATGTGGCAGCTCTTTTCGGCTAAATTACTCAAAAACCTTTCAACCGCTCATTATCCTTATATTTGCAACATCATCCTGCCATGACAAGTAACCGCATCCCGCTGATACTGATCACTGCCCTTTTTCTGGCCGGTTGCGGTAACATGACTTCCGTCCGGGAAAACACCCTGCACGCTGGATGGGAGTTCAGGGAAGCCGGGATGGGCCCCTGGCGGGTAGCCGATGTTCCAGGCTGCATTCACGATGACCTGCTCCGTCACGGGCTGATTCCCGATCCCTTCCTTATAGACAATGAGAGGAAAATCCAATGGGTTGAGGACAAACGATGGGAATACCGGCTGGAATTTTCCATTCCGTCAGAATTCGGCAGGGCTGAGCACCTTACACTCCGGTTTGAAGGACTGGACACTCATGCGGATGTTTACCTGGATGATTCACTTCATCTGACGGCCAACAATATGTTTCGCGCATGGGAAATCAACCTGGATGCTATCGCAGGGAAGGGAACACATACCCTTCATGTCATTTTCCATCCCGCGGCTATGATGGATTCCATCGCAGCCTCCTTACTGCCGTACCGGCTACCTGACCGTCGGGCTTTTTCAAGGAAAGCGCCATATCAATACGGTTGGGACTGGGGGCCCAGGCTGATCACCTGCGGTATCTGGAAGCCGGTCAGACTGATCGGTTGGAACTCCGTCAGATTGACATCCGCGGGCATTCACGCCGACAGTATTAAAGGGGATACAGCTTATATGAGTGCAGAGGCTGAAGTTTTTTCAGACCGCACCCGGCAGGCAATATTCCGGCTAACCGACTCACAGACAGGCACCCTGATCAGCAACACCTCCGCAGAGCTCATTCCCGGACAGAACCGTATGACCACCGCTTTCCTCATCGATGAGCCGCATCTCTGGTGGACGAATGGCCTGGGCGAATCACCGCTTTACCATTTCAGGATCGAAGTCATTTCAGGAAAAGACAGGGCGATCCTGGAAAAGGCTGCGGGATGCAGGACCATTAAACTGATGACACCCACCGACACGATAGGCAGGGCCTTTTATTTCAGGCTGAACGGCGTGCCCGTATTCATGAAGGGAGCAAACTACATACCCATGCACAGCTTCCCGGGCCGAGTCGACTCCTCCGGGATGCGGCAACTGATCACCGGTGCCGCGGCGGCCGGGATGAACATGCTACGGGTCTGGGGAGGAGGTATCTACGAGGACGACCTTTTCTACGACCTGTGCGACCGCCATGGGATACTGGTCTGGCAGGATTTTATGTTCGCCTGCAACATGGTGCCGGGTGACAGCGCCTTCGTGGAAAATGTGAGGCAGGAGGCCATCGGGCAGGTGAAGAGGCTGAAAGGCCATCCGTGCCTTGCCCTTTGGTGCGGTAACAACGAATCTGAAGAGGGCTGGTTCAACTGGGGATGGCAGAAAACACTCGGATACACACCGGAGGATTCGCTGCGAATCTGGGAGGATTACAGGAATATTTTTCACCGGATATTACCCGGAGTGGTGGCCGGATATGACGGGAGGCGCTCCTACTGGCCCTCCTCCCCTTCAACAGGCTGGGGGCATCCGGAAGCCCTGAATTCTGGTGACATGCATTACTGGGGAGTTTGGTGGGGAAAAGAGCCCTTCGAGGTTTACGGTGAAAAAGTGGGACGTTTCATGAGTGAGTACGGTTTTCAAGGATTCCCTGATATGCAGACCATCCGGGAGTTCATGGATGGGGGACCTTTTGACCTGCTGTCTCCAAAACTGCTGAATCACCAGAAACACCCCACGGGAATGGAGCTGATCCGGACGTATATGGAAAGGGATTTTGTTGTCCCTGTGAATTTCGAAGACTATGCGTACATCAGCCAGATCGTACAGGCAGAGGGTATCCGGAAAGCCATCGAAGCCCACCGCCGTGCCATGCCTTGGTGCATGGGAACCTTGTACTGGCAACTGAATGACTGCTGGCCCGCTATTTCATGGTCCTCCATCGATCACCAGGGCAGGTGGAAAGCACTGCATTACACCGCACAGGATGCCTACCACAATATCGCATTATCCTGCCGCCAGAATGACCGCATCACCTCGGTATTCATCGTTTCCGACAGCCTGAAGCCCTTTACTGCCCGCCTCACCACCCGGGTCACCGGCTTCGACGGTCAAAAGCTATGGAAAAAAGTCTCGGACATCACAGTGCCTCCGCAAAGTGCAGTAAAAGCCATGAGCCTGTCTGCAGGGGAACTGCCTTCAGCCTGGGATCCCGAATGCTCATTCCTGCATGCCGAACTGGAAACAACTATGGGTATCATGGCAGAGACGGTGTACTATTTTGTAAAGCCTGTCCATCAAAAACTTCCTGATGCCCGTATCGGATATGAAATCCGGTCCATCGCCTCCGGTTATCAGATCAGGTTATGGTCTGACCGTCTGGCAAGATTTGTCCGCCTGGATGCTTCTCCACTCCAGGGCACCTTTTCGGACAATTTCTTCGACCTCCTTCCGGGGGATACGGTAACAGCAAGGTACACGACAGATGCTGCACCGGATGAGATGACGAAGCACTTCCAACTGCTACATCTCGCAGAAACCATCCCGGACAGGCCGCAGTGAATGTTAAAATTACAGCACCGGCCCATTGCGACATCCCTTAATGAGATAATGAAAAACACCTATTTTCGCAGCCATGATCCTCTTGTACCGGTGGAGCCGTATATGGTTCATCATGAGGAGCCCCCGGCATGTCCATCCGGGAGTGGCTTTTCTTGCTGTCATGCTGCTTCTGTGGATTCCGCGGCACATCGATGCCCAGGATACCCTGAGGATCATGCATTACAACCTCCTTTACTTCGGATATAATACCAGCAGCTGCAATTCGTCAAACAACAACGTTTACGAAAAGGCAGACCATCTGAAAACGATCGTGGGCCATGTCCGGCCGGATATTTTTACTGTGAATGAAATCAGCAAGATACAAACCTACCATGACCTGATCCTCGAGACGGCGCTGAACGTCAACGGCACGACCAGTTACAAGAAAGGAAATCCTTCCAACCAGGCCGGTTCGACGATCATCAACCAGGTATTTTACAACTCGGACAAACTGGTTTTGAAATCCTCCCTGTCCATCATCACCAATGTCAGGGACGTAGACATTTTCAGGTTCTATTACCATTCCGGCGGGCAGGTCCAGGGCGATACGGTATATCTTCATTGTGTAGTAGCGCACCTGAAGGCAGGTTCGGGCGGAGATGACGAGGCTGAGCGGGCGGATGAGACCTTCCGGGTCATGAGCTATCTGAATGATATCGGTGCGTCAGGCAACTGGTGTTTCATGGGTGACCTGAACGTGTACCGTTCTTCAGAGCAGGCTTTCCAGAATCTCATTGCTCATCCCAACAGTTCGATCCGTTTTTACGATCCGGTCAACAAGATCGGATACTGGAATGGAAACTCCACGTTTGCAGCCGTGCACACGCAGTCCACCCATACCTCCGGCGAGTGCCCCTCCACAGGCGGCATGGATGACCGTTTCGACTTCATCCTGGTTTCGGATGAAATCCTGCTGGGCTCAGCAGGTATTCAGTATGTCATGGAGTCATACCATGCCCTGGGGCAGGACGGGCTGCACTACAACAAATCCCTGCTGGATCCTCCGGTCAACAATTCGGTACCCACGGATGTACTGGATGCATTGTATGACATGTCGGACCACCTGCCGGTGGTGACCGCCCTGCGTATTGACCTGGGATCCGGCCTACACGACATCCGCAATCCTCTGGCGGGAATACGTGTCACAAATCCGTTTAGTGGTGATCTGGAGTTGTGGATTCCTGACCTTCCGGACGCAACCATCC
>JAFGHD010000093.1 GCA_016939365.1 Bacteroidales bacterium
CAGAACTGATCGGGTCCATCCCGATCTAGGACCCGGTCATACCGGGTGCTGTAAAAGTCCCACGAAATCAGGTGGTCAGGACACAGGCACCACTGTTGATATCAGGCTCAAGTTTCTTGTATTTTGCCTCAACGATCCTGCCGTTCTGGTACCTCACCTTAACGATCTCATTCCGCCCGATTTTTTTCCCTGTACGGACGGGCTCCACTTTTCGCTGCTGCCGGGCGGGCTGGCCATTCCCGCCCCGGCCCTCGTAGGCGGACCGGGCATCGCTTTTGGTTTGTTCCAGTTCACTCAGGTCCAGGCGCCTGGGACCCCTTGCCTGCCGGACCTGGCTGGAGTCCTGCAGGGGAATGTTCCCTTTCAGGAGGCTGGAGGTGACATCTTTGTTGATCCTGTCAATGGCAACCTTGAACAATTCGAAGGATTCGAATTTGTAAATGAGCAGCGGATCTTTCTGTTCATAGGTCGCATTCTGAACGGATTGCTTCAGGTCATCCAGTTCCCTCAGGTGCTCCTTCCAGGTTTCATCAATGGCAGCCAGCATGGCCGTTTTCTCGAATGACTTGAGTACTTCATAGGCCTTGCTTTCATAAGCCCTTTCAAGGTTGGTAAGGATCTGGAAGACTTTTGAACCGTCGGATATGGGGACCACTATATTCTCATAGACCTTGCCCTGTTTCTCAAAGACATCTTTTATCACCGGCCATGCCTGCTGGGCGATGGCTTGCTGTTTCCGCTGATATTTCCCCCGGACGGCCTCAAAGAGTTTTTCAGTGATCTCTGCCGCATCGGCTTTCATGTATTCGGCCTCATCAACGGGGGGTTCAGCAGACAGGTTTCGCAGCACTTCAAGCGAGAACTCTTCATAGTCCACATTGCCGTGACAATCATGTACCACACTCTCGCAGACATCATAGATCATATTGTTGATATCCACACTGATCCTCTCACCCAGCAGGGCATGTCTGCGTTTGGTATAGATGACCTCACGCTGGGAATTCATCACATCATCATATTCCAGGAGCCGTTTCCTGATCCCGAAATTATTCTCTTCCACCTTCTTCTGGGCGCGTTCTATGGATCTGCTGATCATGGAATGCTGGATCACCTCACCTTCCTTGAGTCCAAGCCGGTCCATGATCCCGGCGATCCTGTCCGAACCGAACAACCTCATCAGGTTGTCTTCCAGCGATACATAAAACTGTGAAGATCCCGGATCACCCTGTCTTCCCGATCGCCCCCGCAACTGCCGGTCCACCCTCCGCGATTCATGCCTTTCGGTTCCTATGATGGCCAATCCCCCTGCCTCCCGGGTATCCGGCGTCAGCTTGATGTCTGTTCCGCGGCCCGCCATGTTCGTGGCAATGGTTACGGCCCCGGTTTTGCCCGCATGCGCCACGATCTCGGCTTCTTTTGCATGCAGCTTGGCATTCAGCACATTGTGTTCAATCTTCCTTATTTTGAGCATGCGGCTCAGCAATTCTGAGATCTCCACGGAAGTGGTACCGACCAGTACCGGCCGGCCGGCCCTGACCAGGCTGACAATTTCATCGATCACGGCATTGTACTTCTCCCGGACGGTCTTATACACCAGGTCTTCCCTGTCATCCCTGACAATCGGCCTGTTGGTGGGGATCACCACCACATCGAGCTTGTAAATATCCCAGAATTCCCCTGCTTCTGTCTCTGCAGTACCTGTCATCCCGGACAGCTTCTTATACATCCTGAAATAATTCTGGAGCGTGATGGTGGCAAAGGTCTGTGTGGCGGCTTCCACCTTTACATTTTCCTTGGCCTCGATGGCCTGGTGCAAGCCGTCGGAATAGCGCCTGCCCTCCAGTATCCTGCCTGTCTGCTCGTCAACAATCTTAACCTTGTTGTCCATGACCACATATTCCACGTCTCTTTCGAAAAGGGCATAGGCTTTGAGCAGCTGATTGACGGTGTGCACGCGTTCCGATTTGATCGCATAATCCTGCAGGAGCTGGTCCTTTTTGGCCAGTTTCTCCTGCGTGGAAAGGTTCGCAAGATCGAGCTCGGCTATTTCGCTGCCGATGTCGGGAAGTATAAAGAAACCGGCATCTTCAGATGAGGTGGTGATCAGGTCCAGTCCCTTTTCGGTCATTTCGATGGAATTGTTCCGCTCGTCAATGACAAAGAATAACTCATCGGTGACCTTATACATGTTCTTGCTGTTCTCCTGCATGTAGAAATTCTCGGTTTTCCGCATGAGGGTCTTGTTCCCTTCCTCGCTGAGCATCTTGATGATGGCCTTGTTTTTCGGGAGTCCCTTGAAAGCGCGCAGCAGGAGGAATCCTCCATTTTCGGTGTCTCCTTCGTTCAGCTTCTTCCGTGCTTCCGCTATGATGTTGGTAACGAGCTTCCGCTGGGCATTGACGATCTTTTCCACCTTGGGCCTCAGCTCCATGAACTGCTGGTTTTCCCCCCTTGGAATGGGCCCGGAGATGATCAGCGGTGTGCGTGCATCATCCACCAGCACCGAATCCACTTCGTCCACGATCGCGAAATTATGCGGCCGCTGTACAAGGTCAGCGGCGCTGATGGCCATGTTATCCCGCAGGTAGTCAAATCCGAATTCATTGTTGGTGCCAAATGTGATATCCGCTGCGTAGGCCCTCCTGCGGTTATCGGAATTGGGCTGGTGCTTATCAATGCAATCTACACGCAACCCATGAAATTCATAGAGGGGCCCCATCCATTCGGCATCCCGCTTGGCCAGGTAGTCATTTACCGTGACCACATGAACCCCCCTTCCGGTAAGGGCATTTAAGAATACAGGCAGCGTTGCCACCACCGTTTTCCCTTCTCCCGTAGCCATCTCTGCGATGCGCCCCTGGTGGATGACCACACCCCCTATCAGCTGAACATCGTAATGGACCATGTCCCAGGTGATCATGTTACCGCCCGCCATCCATTGATTCTTCCAGTAGGCTTTGTCTCCTTTGATCTGTATGCTGTCACGCCCGGCCGCCAGGTCCCGGTCATAATCACTGGCCGTAACCTCCAGTGTTTCATTCTCCTTAAAGCGACGGGCGGTTTCCTTCATAATGGCAAATGCCAGGGGCAGTGCCTCTTCAAGGGCCCTGTCCAGCTTTTCATCGACGGTCTTCTCGATTTTTTCCACCTGCTCATAAAGTCTTTCCTTCTCATCCACATCCATTTGCGGATCTTCGAGCTGGTTTTTTAATCCGGCTATCTCCTCCTGCTCTGCCGCAACGCTTTCCCTGATCCCTTTTTTCAATTCAGCTGAGGCTTCCCTCAATTGATCGTTGCTCATTCCCCCGACCCGCTCAGCCTCTGCATAGACCTTGTCTACGTAGGGCTGCAGCTCCCTGATGTCACGCTCTGACTTGGATCCGAACAGGCTGCCGACCACCTTATCTACAAAACTCATTTTAATGGGTGTTTAACTTTTTGCTTTAACGCTCGTAAAATTAATTTATTTTACCCAATTACGGTAGGGATAACGGCATTATGAAACAAATAATCCCCTTGTTGATCCTGCTCTGCCTCAGGCCTGCCGGCATATCTGCCCAGGTTTCCAGAGATCATCCAAAAGCCGGGTGGCCGGTTCCCATGAGGCAAAATCCGTATTTCCGGACTTCTCCCGCCGGTGGTGTGCCGCAAACAACATACCAACAGGCTCCCTTCCGGCTGAAAAGTAATATAACGGATACAAAATCCAGTCCCTATAAAAGTGATGCTGAAATGCCCGTGGTCTATGACCTGCGGGATGAGGGACTTGTAACAGCGGCGAGGGACCAGGGAAACGGGAGTGCAGGCGGTAACTGTGCCTCCTTTGCTGTCATCGGATCCCTTGAATCATGCTGGCTGAAGATGGGATACCCTGAGACCGACCTGTCCGAACAGAACCTGTCAGGATGTCATGGATATGAATGGGCCTACGGAGAAGGCAGCAATCCCTATATCGCCACTGCCGTCCTGAGCAGGTTATCCGGACCGGTCCTCGAGGCGCAGGACCCGTATAATACTTCGGCCACGGAATTTTTCTGCGATCAGTTCGACCCGTCAGCCTACGTGCCTGAGGCCCGCTGGCTGCCGGCTGTTGACAGGGCCGCACTGAAAAGGCTGATCCTGGACCATGGGGCCATCTATACCACCATCTACATGGACCCGGTCCTGCTGAATACCGGGAACCATTCCTACTGTTACGACGGAAGTGCGGCCACCAACCATTCCGTCCTGCTGTGCGGCTGGGATGACAATTATCTCACCGACGGGGGCACGGGGGCCTGGATCGTTAAAAACAGCTGGGGCACTGGCTGGGCAGACCAGGGTTTTTTCTATGTATCCTACGAAGATACCCGCTTCGCCGATGAGGCGGCTTACTTCCCGGTTCGCTGGGACCCGGAGGAAACCGATACCATTTTCATGTATGACCGGCTGTGCGTGACCAACATCATTGGCTACCCGAACGAAGAAGCGGCATTTGGACTGGCCCGGTTTACCGCTGGGGATGAAATGCTGATCACCCATATCGGCGTGGCCATAGCCGACCCGAATACGGTGCTGGATATTGAGATTTATGATGACTTCCAGGATCAGGTGCTCGCCGG
>JAFGHD010000094.1 GCA_016939365.1 Bacteroidales bacterium
ATATGCCAGCACTTCATCGAAGCGCTCCATTGCCGCCCATCGATGCCTTTCACCAGGGCGATCAGCTCATCGTCATAGCCGAACACCAGCTTCAGCCGCCGTTCATCCAGATGTACCACCCGTTCCACCACTATGGTTTTCATCTCTCCGGAAAATGTAAAAATATGAAAAAAGAAAATATATCGGAAATGTACGCGAATAAAAATCAAAAATTATGCCTTCCGGAAAGGAAGAAACCGTCACTTGACGGCTCAATGCCTTACAGCAGGAGTAATACCATACCCAACCAAAGTATTAAAATCCGGAAATCATACTAAAGTTTATAAAAGTTCAGTGCCGCCATCGGCCGGTGGTGCAGCTGTCACTTTAAATTTTTTAATTTCAACTTGCTGTGAGGCATGAGGAGAAGTCGATCACGATCACGATCATGATCAGGCCATGATCCGGAATCATTGCTTGATAGAAACGGTATACCAATACCAGGAGTAATTCAGAAATTTCCGGCCTGAGATCCCCTCTCCGTCCGGAGAGGGGGCAGGGGGAGAGGTCGATCACGATCAGGATTGGGTGCGGGCAATTGAAGAGCGCAAGGGGAATGAGTGGACTGACCCCCCTGTGTCCCCTGTCTCGCCCTGTCTGCCCTGTCTGCCCTGTCTGCCGACAGGCAGGCGACAGGCAGGCGACAGGCAGGCGACAGGCAGGCGACAGGCAGGCCCCAAAGGGGGGGGAAGTTGTTGGTTATGAGGGGGATGAGAGGTAAAAATATGTCATAGTAAAAACAGTCGACGTTATTTTGGCATTCTGACTTCTGACCTGCCTGCCCTCCTTCGTCGGGTAGACCGGCAGCCAGGCTTCCGAATTCTGACTTCCGTCTTCTGTCTTCTGTCTTCCATCTTCTGTCTTCTCAATAATGACTAACATTGATCCTGATTTCCCGGCAGGGGTGGAGATGATCTGCCTTCTGACCGGAGATATAGATTGAAACTGATATGGGGGGAACTGCAAAGAATATTGCACGGGCATTGGGCATCATTTACCGGAAGGGGTTGACGACCACTTCGGGGGGTAACCTTTCGGCCCTGGACAGCGATGGGAATATCTGGATCACACCGGCCGGGGTGGACAAGGGGGCGCTGACGGAGGCGGACATCGTGCGGATCGGTCCGCAGGGTGGTGTGGAGGGGCGGCATCTTCCATCGTCGGAGCATCCGTTCCACCGTGCGATATACCGTGTCCGGCCGGACCTGCGGGCCATCATCCATGCCCATCCGCCGGCGATCACCGCCTTCAGCATTGCCCGGAGGAAGCCGGAGGCGCAGGTCACCCCTTACTATGCCCGGATGTGCGGCGCTCTGGGCTATGCGGATTACCGCCTGCCCGGAACGGACGGCCTGGCGGAGGTTATTTCCGCCTGCTTCAGGGGAGGCTGTAATATGGTGGTCATGGAGAACCACGGCCTGGTGGTGGGAGGGAGCCATGTCGCAGAGGCGCTGCAGCGCCTGGAGGCACTGGAAACGCTGTCGAAGGCACAGTTGTATGCTGCAATGTCCGGAGATATCCGGATTCTCTCCGGAGCAGAGATCAGTCATGGTTTGCAAAAGGAGGCGGAAAGGAGGGAACCGGATCTGCTGCAGGAACAGTTCCCGGCGCATCATGCCATGATGGATGATCTGCTGGGGATGCGTTACCGTGGCTGGAAAAGCAACCTGCTCACCGGCGTTCCTGTCAGCATGTCGGTTCGCACCCCGGAGGGCGGGATCGTCAGCGCCCCGCCGGAACTGCCTTCATGGGCGTTGAAGCCGGATCTGCTTCCGGACGCCTTATCCGGTACCGATCCGCTGATCTGGCTCCACCGGTTGATCTACCAACGGCACACGGACATCGGGGCAATATTCATCGCCGCCCCCGCCTTTGTGCTGTCCTTCCTCATCCGGCACGAGTCCATGAACGCCCGCACCATCCCTGAGAGCTGGATACTGCTCCGGGACATCCCGCTGCTGGATGGCAGTGTCCCTGCAGATGATCCGGGCAGAATCGCGGAAGCGTTATCCGTAAAGTCTCCCGTGGTGATGGTGGCCGGTCACTTCATCGTCACGACCGGGAAAACCCCCCTGCAGGCCTTCGACCGGCTGGAGGTGGCCGAGCTGACCGCACGGACGTTGCGCATGGCCTCCTGCCTGGGAAACATACACCACCTTTCAGATAATGACATCAGCGGCCTGAGAGAGAAGTACTTCCCCGGGGAATGAGGTGACGGCCATTTTACCGTTTGATGAAACGCTGAGTGTTGCTCTGTTTTTCCCGGCTCACCCGGCAGAGATAGATGCCTGCAGGGAATTGCCCCAGGTGTATCCGGATGTTATTGCCGGAAGTGAAGGTCTGCCCGAATACCTTTTGTCCCCTGACATTCAATATCTCCACAGCGGTTCCGTGGCCGGGAGGTCCGGGAAGAAGTACCGTGATGTGATCCGTTGCAGGATCGGGAAAGAGTACCGGGCTGAAGGCGCCGGATTCAACCTTTTCGTCTGTCCCTGCCGTCTCCGGACCCAGCTTCAGCACGAAGGCGTCGTCATTGAGGGTCATGATCTCATCATACTTGCCGGTGATGAGGAATCCGCCGTCTGTGGTACGGCAGAAGCCGTAGGTGAGCTCGTTCTCGTCCGAGCCGTAGGTGTCCTGCCAGAGGAGCGATCCGTCCGGACCGGCCTTCACCAGGTAGATCTGGTAGTTATCCCAGCCGAAGGAGTTGGTATATCCGGCCAGGTAGAATCCCGTTTCGTCGGTTTCCAGACCGTAGCAGAGGTCGGCACCTGTGCCGCCAAAGGTGCGTGTCCAGAGGGTGTCGCCGTTCATGTCGGTGCGCACCAGCCACAGGTCGCTCAGGCCGGCACCATAAGAGTCGGTCTGCCCGGCGATGGCGTATCCGTCGCTGAGCGCTGCCATGGTGTAGGCCATCTCGTTGCCCGGACCGCCGTATTTTCGGCTCCAGAGTGTGTCGCCGTTGCCATCGGTCTTCAATAGCCAGAACTGGGCATCGGAAGTGTAGTCGAGATAGCTGTATCCCCCGATGATGAATCCCCCGTCGGTCGTCTGCAACACAGCCCTGCCATAGTCCTGGTATGGACTTCCGTACCGTTTGGTCCATACAGTATCCATGTTCACATCCATCCGGAGCAGGTAGAGCTGGTCGCCCCACAGGTAGACCGATGAGAACCCGGTGATGATGTAGTCCTGGTCCACCGTGCGGAAGATCGAATAACCCTGGTCTGAGGTGGGGCCGCCCCAGCTGCGGGCATTGAGCGAGTCGCCGTTGCCGCCTACCCAAAGCACCCACAGGTCAGACAGTCCCGAGGCATATGAACCGCTGCTGCCGGTGAGCATATAGCCGCCGTATAACGCCTCACATACCCCAAGTGCCGCCTCATTCAGCATGCCGCCGTAATAACGCTCCCATACCGGGCCGCCGTTGTTGTCGAGCTTCACGATGTACAGGTCAGATCCACCGTTGCCATAGGACTCCGTTTTACCTGCCAGGATGTAGATGCCGTTCTCAGGCTCCATGACCGCAAAACCGATCTCGTTGTCGATGCCGCCGTAGGTCTTCATCCAGAGGCTGTCGGGCGGCTGGGCGATGGACATAAGGGATCCGGAAAAGATCAGTCCTGACATCAGCAGACAAGTGATTGAGCCATGCTTTTTCATGCGGGGGTAAAGTTTGGTTGATCCATTAAAGATAGTCAATTCCCTGAACAATCTGATATGAGGCGTCACATGACCCAAACCTGTCTGATCCTGAAGGGGATTGTCATATCTTTACCCTGTGTTTCCGCATGACCACATCCGGGCAGCATTTATCCTCAGTCTTCCATGATGTCAGGAAAAACCTTCCGATTGATTCCATATGTTTAAATATATACTCATTGGAGCCGGGTTGGCATTTACGGCGGCGGTGCAGCCGGGGCCTTTGCAGGCTTATCTTTTTTCGCGGGTGACTGCGGACGGCTGGCGTCGTACCCTGCCTGCTGCCTTTTCTCCGTTGCTGAGCGACGGACCGATCGCGTTGCTGGCCTTGCTTGTGCTGGGGACTTTGGCGCCATTCTGGCAGGTCGCTTTAAGGATTGCGGGTGGTATCCTGCTGGGTGTGCTGGCGTGGAAGGCATTCACCCAATGGAGGCGGGTTAAGGGATCTGCATCCTTGCCGCAGGGCAGACTTCCCGGATCACTTCTTGAGGCTGCCTTCGTGAACCTGCTGAATCCCAATCCATACCTCGGCTGGGCGTTGGTACTGGGACCGGTAACCGTAACGGCCTGGAGGGAGGCACCGGGAAGCGGCATCGCCCTCATCGCAGCCTTTTATATTACCATGATCCTCACCCTGGCAGCGCTGATACTCCTGTTCGGCAGCGCACGGTTGCTCCACCCCGGGGTTCAGAGAAGGCTGCAACTCATATCGGCCGTCATTCTGGCGGGCATCGGCGTCTTCCAGCTGATCACAGGTACAGTGGCACTCTTTTCCGGACCGGATCAATAATCGATTGTCAGGATGCGGCCTTTGGTGAAGCTGAAGAACCGCTCCTTATCCGCAGTCAGGATACCTTCCTTCAGGTCTTCCGGAGTAAAACCGGCTACGGCAAGGCAGGTCGGGCAGGCATAAACGCCGATATTCATCTCCGAGAGCTTCTTCAGGTAGCTGCTCATGGGATCGAATCCTTCCATCACCACGTCTGCGGCGTCCTTGACCACCAGCTTGACGGCATCGATATCCATATAGACCAGCACATCCTTGTCCGGCGCCATTAGGGTGGCCATTTTGAGCGGCATGAGCACGCGGTGTGGATCATCAGCACCTGCCGTGATGTGGATGAAGATACCGTCCTTTACAGACGGGTGGTTCATTTCAGATGCAGCCGGCGTTTCAGGCTGCTGTTGCTGCATACATGAGACCATCAGTGAACCGGCCAGCAACATGAGTCCAATCTGTGTTTTCATAAAGATAAAATGTGTTTGGATGAATATGTTCATTATTCGGCAATCAACGGCATTTCAAAATCCCCCGCATTCAATGTGTCATTTCGTGAGAATGCAGCGGCTGTGCATGACAATATCCCTCTTTCTGCTCCCCTGATCCATGCAAGCGCCTGTTTCATAGTTTTTTTCCTGCCTCATCATCATGAATCAATCTGTCAGAGACCTTTCATAAATGAACAGCAATCCCTGCACCATCGTTATCCGTCGCCATCAGCCGATCCTGGACAGCTGCTCCAGGTATTTTTTATTCACCACCTCAATCTCCTTCCCTTTGATCCGGAGGACCTCCTGTTCCTTAAGCTGGCTGAGGATGCGGCTGGTGCTTTCCTTCGACATGCCAGCCAGTTCCGCCAGGTCTTTCCGTGATATCGTGAGGGTGAAAACACGGCTGTAATACACCTCATTGACGAGGTAGAGCAATGCATCGGCAATGCGTGCCTCCATATTTTTGTAAAGCACATTGATCATCCGCATGGTGTAATGTTGCTGAGCTCGGTTGAAATGTTTTATCAGGAGGGGTACATGTTTCTTATTGGACAGGATCATTGATTTGAAGGCTTCGAGGTCGATCAGGCAGGCCCGGGAATCTACCACGGCCACCGTAGTCCGGTAGAGCATTTTATCCTCGAAGAGGGCAGGGAAATCAAGAAAATGAAAAGGCTTGACAAGCTGGAGGATGAAGTTTTTGTTGTTGGCGCCTTCCACCAGCACTTTGGCCATGCCGCTGAGCAGAAAAACAAGATAGTTCGATTGGGTTCCCTGTTTGTATATCGTCTCGCCCTTCCTGAAGTCCACCTCCTTCTTGTTGCGGTTCAGGAAATCATATTCCTCCCTGCTCAGGCTGCTGAAAAAACATTGCTGCCTGTGGATACATACTTCGCATTGAAGATTGTTGGTGAAGTTCAACATGTTAGCCCCCTGATCGTCCCTGAAAAATGAGATATCTTACTTTTCATCCTGTTGAAAATCATTTTTTTAAAAAGAGCTTCCTAGCGAACAGTTCACATCTTTGCCCTGTACTTTACAAAACTATGAAAATGCCGGAAAAGGAGCTGAAATACGGGGCAATCATCAAGAGGGAAGCCTTGTCCAACTCCACCCTGGAGAGCGGTTCCGGCAAGCTGATCCTGGTCTCGAAAGATCCGTTTCCAGGCTATTACTGTTCAGAGTCAAACCCCGCTGACAACCGTTGCAAGGAATTGTCATATTACCTGCCGGTGTCGGTTTTGCCGCATACGCATGAGGACACTGTATGTAACCTCAGCCTCGCACTCGCCCGGGAGCTGAAAGTCCATGCATGTCCAGCCCGGATTTCATTGATGGGTAAATATGTCGGTGCCATCCGCATTAAAAACCTGAATAAAATACCTGTGGATGAGATAATTGAATTTTACAGCTCAAACGGATTGTCCTTTTTTAAAAACGTAAGGGTAAATACGTATCTGAGCTCCATTTACCTGAATTCCTTTTTTGAGATAATCAGGCTGGGGAAAGACATATACAGGAATATCGTCTCTCCGGCTCTCTATTACCTTCTGATACCCGAACCGGTTGAGTGGAGGATTTTTGAGCGGGTGATCACCTACCAGAAGAGCAAGGGGGGATTTGTCAATTATGATGCTGCCACCGGCTACTGGATCGGGAAGCCGGCATTTGTCCATTTCATAAGGATTTACGCAAAAGAAATAACCATGGATCAGATGAAGGGGATCAGGAGGGATTTTGCCGAAAACCTTTCTGCATTCCGGGATCAAAACGTGTTGATTTAAAGCTGCAAGTGAATGAAAATAAAAGGGATCATCGTTGTATTTTTTGTTTTACTTGCCATCTGGCTGATACTGAACGGCACTGCGGATATGCCGGTAGTGTTGATCGGGGCGGGGCTTTCGTTATTCCTGTCGTTGGTACTGTGCAGCAAATGCAGCGTTTTCAATGAAATCCGTATCAGCTTCAGGGCGCTGGTCTATACCTTCATGTACCTTGGCGTTTTCATTTCGGAGCTGGTCAAGTCCAATTTTGATGTCGCCCGCAGGGTGCTGAGCCCGGCATTACCGATCAATCCCGGGATCGTCAAGGCTGAAACCCGGCTGAAATCCAGGATGGGACGGATGATCCTGGCGAACTCCATCACCCTGACTCCGGGCACCTTCACCATCGATGTGATCGGCGATACCTTTTATATCCATTGTGTGCATATTGAGGGTGATGATACTGAGAAATATGCGCAATCCATTGTCCGTAAATTCGAAAAATACCTGGAGGTGTTGTATGGTTGAAGTCATTCTGAACATTGCAATGGTCATCATCGGTCTTTCATTTCTGCTGGTGACCGTCAGATTCATCATCGGTGAGACGGTGGTGGACCGGGTAGTCGCACTGGATACGCTCACGGTAAGCACCATCGGCCTGATCGTTATGCTGGCTCACTTCTTCGGAAGGGTGATCTATATTGATGTTTCCATCGTTTATGGAATACTCAGCTTCATCGGGGTCATCATCATCGCCAAATATCTCGAAAAAAGCCTGTAGCTATGGGATATCTCGGAATATTGGGAGCTCTTATCACCCTGACCGGTGCGTTGTTCATCCTGTTTGCAGCTGTCGGGCTGTTGCGTATGCCCGATATTTATAACCGGATACAGGCCGGCACCAAAGCCACCACATTGGGTTCCATGCTGACCCTGCTGGGGATCGGGCTGATCCATCCCGCATGGTTGTTGAAGATTGCATTGCTGATCATCTTTGTTTTTGTTTCCAATCCGGTTTCTTCACATGTACTGGGGCGGGCGGCCCATCATATCAGGGTCCCGCTTTCATCACGCACCGTCAAGGATCAGCTGGCCGAATCCGAATCCTCATCCACAAATGAACAGGAGGTGTCCGAATGAGTTATACATTCATCGTCATCATCATGGGGATCATCATGCTGGTGATGGCTTTTACAGCCATTTATCATAAAAACCTGAAGGTGGCCGTGATCGCTTCAGGGATCATCAGCCTGTTTGCCTCGGTCATCTATATTTTTCTCGCGGCGCCCGATGTAGCCATCACTGAGGCTGCTATCGGCAGTGCGCTGACGGTGGTGATCTTCTTTTATGTGCTGAATAAAATCCGTCTGACCGATGATACGAAATAGCTTTCTGGTATTGATCACCGCCGGTATGGCATGGATCCTCCTTGATGCCGTTTCGGGCTACCAAAGCAGGGAATACCTCAATGACTTATCCGGGTATTATGCGACCAGCGGGCCGGAAGAAACCGGGGCTGCCAACCTGGTCACCGCCGTGGTGGTCACCTACCGTGGCCTGGATACGCTGGGCGAGGTCACCATATTGTTTCTTACCGCCACCATCATCGGATTCATGCTCAGAACGTCGAAAAGGAGGGAAGGAAGCGTGAGACGTGCCACCAGCGAGGTGCTGGTCACCGCATCAAATGTGCTGATCCCGGTGATCTTCCTGATCGGCGTATACATTTTCCTGAACGGACATCTTACGCCCGGTGGCGGATTCCAGGGAGGAGCCGTACTGGCATCGGCAATGATCCTTTGGATTATGTCACAATCCGGTACAAAAGTCAGCCACAGCCTGCTGGAGATCACGGAAGCCATTTCAGGCTTCGGTTTTGTATTCCTCGGCCTGCTGGGAATCATACTGGCAGGAGGCTTTCTGGACAACACCTTCCTTTCGCTGGGAACTTTTGGGAAACTGATCAGTGCAGGCGCCATCCCGGTCATCTACAGCCTGATCGGCCTGAAAGTGGGCGCTGAACTGTCCAATATCATCCTGGTCATGAACGAAACACAGGAGGCGGAACAATGAATCTACCCGGAATTGAATATCTGAGCCTCGGACTGGGCATTGTACTTTTCCTCGCAGGATTATGGGGCATCATCCATCAGAAAAACATCATAAAGATCATCATCAGTTTTTCGGTACTGGATACCAGCATCCATCTGATTCTGGTGAGCATCGGATATATGAGAAACAGGACCGCCCCGATTATTGACAGTGCCGTCAGCAAAACGGATGCCGCCTCACAGGTCGTGGATCCCCTGCCTCAGGCACTGGTGCTTACCGCGATTGTGATCGGAGTGGGGATCACCGCCCTGATGCTGACCTATGCCCTGAAGCTTTTCAACGAGAAGGGGACATTGGAAATCGATAAATTCAAATCATTGAAATGGTAAATCCTGTATTCATCATCGTCGTATTGCTCGGGGCCGGATTTCTGCTTGGCTTGTTCAGGAAGACGGGGATCAGCCTCGCCAGGGTTGCCGGTTTGCTGGCCCTTGCCTTTCCCCTGTACGTCTCGGTGGGATGGATGCTCCATTTCATCGGTCAGACCGCCCAGCCATACGTGGTTTACACGGCAGGAACGGTTCCGCCTTTTTCCATCAACCTCCGGATGGGACCGGATGAAGCTTTCCTGACTGCCGCCATCAATATGCTGGGCTTCTTCGGATTCATTTACCTCTTCCGGTTGTTCAAATCGCAGGGTGTCAGCACCATCATTTTATACCTCGTGCTTTTCATGGGGCTGAATGTGATCGTGATGACCCGTGACATCTTCAACCTTTTCGTTTTCCTGGAGATCGCCTCCATCGCCCTGATCGGTCTGGTACTTGTGAACAAAGGCATTGATGCGCTGTCAGCAGGTTTCAAATACCTGATCGCTGTGAGTGTCATCTCTTCTATCCTGCTGGTCGGGATTGGCTTCATTTACTACTACAGCGGCACACTCAACATCGACGGTTTTATTGAGAACAACAGCCTGGTCATGAAGGGATTGTCCACAGCAGTCTTCCTGGTGCTGGTCGCAGTTGTACTTGAGTTGAAAGCCTTTCCTGCGAACGGATGGGCGCTGGATGTCTACCAGTCGGCGCATCCCGGCATCAGCGCCCTGATATCTGCAGGAACTGCCACTGCATCGCTTTTTGTCCTATATAAATTGCTGCCTTTCGGAGGCCACCTGTGGCTACAGGTTGCCGCGGTCATCGGGCTGGTCACCTTCGTCGGCTCCAATATGCTGGGCATAGCTCAGAAGAATGCCAACCGGCTGCTTGGATATTCATCCGTGGGGCAGATCGGACTGCTGGTCGCAGTCATCGGCTTTTCGGATGATCTCGGCAGCCACCTCAGAATGATCTTTTTCGGCCTCTTCATCAGCCATTTCCTGTCAAAAGCCGGCCTTTTCTGGCTTTCCGGCATGGCCGGGGAGGAGGAGATCAGCAAATGGTCGGTGCTGAGAAAAAAACCGGCGCTGTTACTGATCTTTGGGATGTTTGTTTTTTCATTGATCGGGTTTCCTCCCTTCCCTTCATTTTACGGGAAGTGGCAGCTGGTAATGGATCTGTCGGGGAATGGACAGATATTGTGGATTGCCCTGATCCTGCTCGGGACCATGTTTGAGGGTGTATACCTGTTCAGGTGGCTTGGTTTTGCTATCAAGCATGAAGTGGATGAATCCAAAGCCCCGGATACGGCTGCTGAAAAAATGATCCCTGCCGGTGCATTCGCCTTGCTGTTGCTTGGTGCAAGCTGGGTTTCGAATGCTTATTTCCCGGGGGCGATGAAGACCAGCTTCCTTCCGCTGTATTTTATCCTGTTCCTTTTCCTTATCGATTTCCTTCCGTTGGTGATAAAAAACACCCTTTCAATCCTGAGTCTCGGATATTACGGATGGAGGCTCTATCCGTCGATCCAGGATGACACACTGAGGCTGGTCTTTGCAGGCATTTTTCTCATCGGAGGCATGCTGACCCTGTTTGCAGGCTATTCTGAAAAAGGGAAGCGTCCCGGCTTTTATCCCTTCGCCCTAATGATGTACGCCGGTTTGATCGGCCTGGTGGAAGCGGACAACCTGTTCGGTTTTTTCTTCGCCTGGGAGCTGATGACGATGGGTTCATACATCCTCATCATCCGTGGGAAAAAATCACTGGTGCATGCCTATAACTATATGCTTTTTTCTTTGGGAGGGGCATTGCTGATCCTGTTCGGGATCGCTTTGACGGTAGCGGGGCAGCCGGATATATCACTCAGTATGCTTGCGTCGCCTGCTTATCCCGGCTGGGCATATGCTTTGCTGGCGGTAGGATTCCTGACCAAGACTGCTGCTCTGGGCTTGCACATCTGGCTTCCCGGCGCACATGCAGAGGCGGAATCAGATGTGTCGCCGATGGTTTCCGGGATATTGCTCAAAGCCGGCGCCTTCGGCCTGGTGATATTGTTTCTTGCGATGGGTGGCGGGGAAGCCGGCCGTCACCCGCTGCTCTATGCGCTGGGATGGCTCGGTGCACTGACAGCCCTGGGAGGCAACCTGATGGCCGTTTTCCAGGAGGATGCCAAACGACTGCTGGCCTATTCCAGCGTGGGTAACCTCGGCTACATCCTGTTCGCCTTCTCCTTCATGACCCATATCGGCTGGCTGACCGGGCTGACCTATTCGATCAACCATTTCCTGTTCAAGACATTACTTTTCCTTGCAATAGGGGGAGTGGTCATGCGGGTCAAAACCCACAACATGTACGAGATGGGTGGATTGATCAAACGCATGCCCTGGAGCTTCATCGCGGTCCTCGTCGGTATCATCACCCTCGCAGGAATACCTCCCCTTTCGGGATTTGCAGGCAAGTGGCTGTTCTACAATGCGGTGATTGCCAAAGGCTGGTTCCTCCAGGGTGCCCTGGTCTTCTTCGCCGGCACCATCGCCTTCCTCTATTGCTTCAAGCTGATATACTCCGTCTTCCTCGGCCAGGAGAAAGACAGGTTCAGGAAGGTGAAGGAGGCTCCGGTGTGGTATATCATCCCACAGTTCATCCTGATCGTGGGGATCATGATCTTTTCCGCACGTCCGGAGATTGTGCTGAAACCCATCGGAGCACTGTTGTCACAGGCCGCATTTTTCCCCTCCGAACCTCTTGCATGGGAAAATGTGACCGCATACACGAATCTGGGTTACTGGAGCGGTTTCAATATCATGCTGGTCATCGGTGCGATGTTCGTCGTTTTGCTGGGATGGCTGCTGCTGATGAGCCGTAAGGCACAAAAAGTAAAGCAGTTCAATATCGTTTATGCCGGCGAAGCTCCCTTCACTCCTGAGACCACCCACTTTTCGCATAACATGTTCGCTCCTTACAACAAGGCATTGGGGTTCCTCATCCATCCTGTGGCAACACAGTTCTGGCTGGGTGTGAACAATACCTTTCATGCTTTGGCCGAAAGTGCCAGGAAAATCTATTCCGGCAACGGCCAGTCATACATCATACACATAGTGGCTTATATCGTAGTGGTATACCTGATATTGTCCTGACATGGAATTAGCAACGAAAACCGGGTTTGTCCTCCTGGGTCTTTTCATCATCCTCAACTGGGGATTGATCATGGCCGGCATCATCCGGAAGATCATTGCGCGTGCGAGTATGCGCAGGGGGATCAGTGTCTTTCAACCCTATATCAACCTTATCAAGAACTACAGCATCCGTTCACAGCTGACCCATGGCGTGATGTTTTATCTCGGGCCGGTGTTCCGTTTATCCGGAGGTGTGGGTATCTTCCTGTTCATGCCGCTGATCCATGATTCAGAGATCTGGAGTAATTTTTCTTTTGCAGGCGACCTGATCCTGATCGCCTATTTCATGTTTTTCGGTATGCTGGGCATGGCGCTGGGGGCGGGTGAGGGCGGACATCCCTATTCGGCCATCGGCATCTCCAGGGGGCTGGCGCAGTTCACTGCCATTGAAGTGCCTCTGACCCTTGCTATTCTTTCCATCGCCTTCCAGTACAATACTCTTTCGATATCCGAGATCGTCGCCAGGCAGCAGGGTGGTATCCTGAACTGGACATTGTTCACGAATCCGCTGGCCACAATTGCCGCCATGATCTCATTTCTGGGTGCCATGGGTCATGCACCCTTCAATGTGGTGATGGCCCCGCAGGAAAACCCCATCGGCCCCCCGACCGAATACCATGGAACTTTCCTGGGAGTACTGCAGACCAACCGTGCTATTCTTCATGTGATTGAATCAGTGCTCTTCATGAATCTCTTCTTCGGCGGTGCCTCCAACTGGTTTGAACTGATCGTCAAAACATTCTTTATCTACTTCTGGTCCGTTTTCGTGGGGATGGTTTTTCCGCGTTTCCGTGTGGATCAGTCGATTCCCTGGTTGCTCAAAATACCTGTGCTTATCGGGATTCTGTCTATTGTGTTCATATTGCTGTAACCTGTGAGATGTCACTTTTGGGATCGATAAACTAATGACAATGCCTGAAGATAACGTCAAATATCCTGCGGAAGATCAATCCCTCAGTCCCGTCAACCGCAAACGCGTTGTGATCGGGCCGGAAGGCGAGGATATCCTTGTGGATCCGCTCAGGGATTACTACTGCACGGCCCGACCGGAGCCTGAGCTGCCCCGCCAGGGGATCATAGAGAAATTCATGAACTGGGCACGTGCCGAATCCCTGTGGGTCCTGGGATTCGGTACCGGGTGCGGCAGTATCGAGATACCTCCGCTGTTGTCTCCCCGTTACGACGCTTACCGGTTCGGGGTCGCCATGCGCCCAACACCCCGTCAATCCTCAGTGATCATCATCTCCGGGTACCTCTCGGTCAAAACATTGAAAAGGGTCATCCGCTCATATGAGCAAATGCAGAACCCGAAGTTTGTCATCGCGCTGGGCAGCTGTACCATCAACGGCGGGATGTACTGGGACAGCTATAACACCATTAACAGGCTCGATCATTACATACCGGTCGATGTTTACATTGCCGGATGCATGCCCCGGCCGGAAGCCATCCTTGCCGGATTCAACAAGCTGAAGCAACGGATCAAGGAGGGCAGGGGGGAAGGCGCTAACGATTATATCAAAAACCTGGACTGGTATAAAGCCAACCAGAAAAAGATCATCAAGGACTGGAATATGCCTGATTACAACTGGTAAAACCCGGAAACATGGAACAGTTGCTTGACAGAATCATCGCCGGCTTTGAAGCCGCTGATATTGAAAAACGGAAGGATGGACAGGTTTTTTTCACTGTGCCAAAACCGAAGGTGCTCCCGCTGATCAACCATCTCAAAATGTTTGAAGGCTTCAGGAACCTGATCCTGATGACGGCCGTGGACTGGATCGAGGACAATCAATTCCAGATCACCTACCTGCTGAACAATCCTGACACGAAAACAGACCTGGGTATCAGGACCTTCATCGGGCGGGACGGGGAGGGCATGGATTCCATACATGAACTGTGGGGGCATGCAGCCACTTTCCAGCGTGAGATGAAAGAGATGTTCGGCATCGGTTTCCCCGGCAGCCCGCGTGTGGATGAACCCTTCCTGCTCGAGGGCTGGGATGATATCCCTCCCATGCGCCGCGAATTTGATACGAAGAAGTATTCCGAGGAGACCTATTTCCCGAGACCGGGGCGGGAGACTCACGATCCGGCAACCTATATGAAACAGAAACTTTATCCGAATGATTGATCCTGTTCAGAAAATATTCAGGTTCCAGCCCGACAGAAGCCTTTACCCGGAGACGGGTGCGGACGGCAAGCCTGTGATCAGGCTGGATTCAGGGAAGTTCATCAAGGTCTGGCAGGGGCCCAACCATCCCGGTGTGACCGGAAATATGTCCCTGGAGCTGACCATCAGCGGTGATGAGGTGGTGGAATCAAAGACGCATGTCGGATATCTGCATCGGGGATTTGAGAAACTGTTTGAGCGGAGAAGGTATATCCAGTGTTTTCCCACATGCATCCGGATGTGCGTTCCGGAACCTGACACCAATGAGTACAACCTGGCGCGGGGCACGGAAGAGCTGGCAGGGATCGAGGTGCCGGAAACGGCCAACTGGCTCAGGATGCTTGCCCTCGAGATGGCCCGGCTGCAGGTTCTTCTGCGTATGGTGCCCGGCCAGGCCGCTACGATGGGACTCGGCCTGGGAGCGCAATGGGGTATGTATTTCCGTGAACTTATCCTCGATAGGTTTGAAGAGCTCACAGGAGGACGGATTTATCACATGTATATCCTTCCCGGCGGCGTCCGTGGCATGATGCCTGACGGATTCAGGGAACGTCTCGGAGAAAACCTGAAAAAAATAGACGGCTTTATCAAAGATATTGATAAACTGATCTTTCATAATGCCGTGTTCAGGAAACGGACCATCGGGATCGGGCACATACCTGCGGATTGGGTCGATCATTATGGCATCACCGGGCCGGTTGCAAGGGCCGCCGGGTTCAAACGGGACGTCCGGAAGGATTATCCGTATCTCTATTACCACCAGATCAACTTCGATTATAATATCGAACATGACTCGGACGTGTTTGCCAGGTTTCTGGTCAGAAGGAAAGATCTCGAAACCACTGTGGATATCCTCAGGCAGATCATGGCCAAAATGCCCGAAAAGGGGATCATCCGTGCTGAGACGCCCAATGTATTGCACTGGAGAATACCGAAAGGGGAAACTTATGTAAGATGCGAGTCCAGCCGGGGGGAATACGGCTTCTATATGGTGTCCGACGGCAGCATGTACCCGCGCCGGATCAACCTGAGGGGACCCAGCTATACCCATGCAGTCTCTGTACTTGAAAGGCTGCTCGTCAATGCAAATATCTCGGATATCTCTTCCATCATGGTTTCGCTGGCCACCTGCCCGCCAGAAATAGAAAGATAATGACATAAATGGCAGCGGAATGGATGTGCTTAATTGAATTTCAGGACAATGAGTATAAAAGATATTTTATCGCCCTTTTCCGGCTGGAAGAAAGTGTTCGACGAACCTGTCGTGGTGAAGGATCCGGTGAATGACCGTCCGGGTGCACCGCGATACAGGGGATTCCATAGGAACGACATTGCCACGTGCATCGGCTGCGGTACCTGTGAAACCATCTGTGAGAACGAGGCCATTGATCTCGTTCCTGTACAGGGTATTGAAACCAGGGACGGCGACAGCGGCCTGAGACCGAGGGTCGATTATGGAAGGTGCTGCTGGTGTGCCCTGTGCGTGGACGTCTGCACCACCGGGTCACTCACCCTGTCAAACGCCTATATCTGGGTGGATGAAGATCCCGGGGTGTACCGGTTCACTCCCGGTGTGGATGATATGCCATGGCAACGCGAAGAAAAAGGATGGAAAAAACCGGAAGGCAATTATGAGTTCTACAGTCTGAAACGTGAACCCATGGAGCATCTCCGGCCGGAAGAGAGGAACGACTCGTTCGCGGAGATGGTGCGGGGGTTCTCGAAGGAGCAGGCCATGAGGGAAGCCGACCGCTGCGTGGAGTGCGGCATCTGCGTGGCCACCTGCCCGGCCCATATGGGTATCCCCGAATACATCAGGGCCGTAAGAGATGATGATATGGAACGGGGACTGAAAATACTGTATGATACCAATCCGTTGCCTGAAATATGCGGCAGGATATGTACGCATAAATGTGAGACCGTCTGCTCCATCGGTCACCGCGGCGAACCGGTCTCCATCCGCTGGCTGAAACGTTATATCGCCGATCAGAACCCGTCAGAAAAATATAAACAAATACTCGAAACGGGGGTGCTGGACAAAAACGGGAAAAAAGTAGCCATCATCGGTTCCGGGCCGGCAGGCCTTTCGGCTGCCCACTACCTTTCCCTGATGGGTTATGAGTGTACCATCTATGAAAAGCTACCGAAAACGGGAGGGATGATGCGTTTCGGGATACCTGAATACCGGCTTCCCTATGATCAGATCGACAAGGATATCGATTATATCCTCTCCCTGGGAGTGCATATCATTTACAACACCACTGTCGGCAAAGACATCACACTTGATCAGCTTAAAAGGGATTATGATGCCGTTTTTGCCGCCACCGGCCTGCATCAGGGGAGGAGTACACGCATTGAAGGCACAGATCACAGGCACGTATACCAGGCCACGGATCTGCTGAGAAAAGTAACCCTCGGTGAGGAGATCCATGTGGGGCGACGTATCGTGGTCATCGGCGGCGGCAATGTGGCCATGGACATCACCCGTACCCTGGCCAGACTGCAAAGGCTGAAATACGGTGAGGTCCGGATCATCACGACCAGCCTGGAAACCGAAGATGCCATGCCTGCAGACAGCGAGGAAGTGGTCGGATCCCGGGAGGAAGGTGCTACCGTTATCCCGGGCTGGGCACCCCGGAAAATTGATATCGCGGAGGATGAGATCAAAGGGCTGCATGTCGTCCAGTGCCTGTCACTGTTCGATGAAAAAGGTGCATTCAATCCGCAGTGCAATTTCGACAATCACAGGTTCTTCGAAGGAGATATGATCGTAGAGTCGATCGGGCAGGGGATGGACCTGGTCTATCTTACCGAAGGGATAAAGGAACACCTGGAAATGACACCGCGCGGGAGGATCAGGGTGGATGATTACTTCCAATCCAGCATACCATGGCTTTTCTTCGGGGGTGACATCATCCAGGGACCTGATGTGATCCACGGCATTGCCAACGGTCATAAGGCGGCCCGCGGCATCGACCGGTTTTTAAGCGGAACGGCGGACAAACAGCAAACCACATAATCCACCGGAAATGGACATCTCAACAACCTATATGGGACTGAAGCTGAAGAGTCCGATTGTCGTCGGCAGCTCCGGCCTCACAGAGCATTCCACGAATTCAATTGCCTACGCCAAAGCCGGTGCCGGCGCCATCGTGCTGAAATCCCTTTTCGAGGAGCAGATATTGCACGATGTGGATGAACAAAGGCTCAACAACATGTATGGCACTTTCAGTGACCAGGAATACTATGCCCTTTATTTCTCCAAAAAACACAACATTACGAAGTATCTTGACCTGATCCGGCAAAACAAGGAGGCGGTGGATATCCCGGTGATCGCAAGTATCAACTGCGTCTCGGCGGAAGAGTGGATATCGTATGCCCGTGTCATTGAACAGGCAGGTGCCGATGCGCTGGAGATCAACATGTTTCTGCTTCCTGCAGAGACAGATAAGACAGGAGAGGAGAAAGAACGGGTCTATTTTGATATCATTGAAAAGGTCAGCCAGGTGATCAGCATTCCTTTTGCCTTGAAGATCAGCTACTATTTCTCCGGCCTGGCCAACTTTATCAGCCGTGTGGCGCAGACCAAAGCTTCGGCGCTGGTGCTGTTCAACAGGTTTTACAGCCCGGAGGTGGACATCGAGAAGGAGCGGATCGTCCCCGGTGATATCCTGAGCAGTGCGGGGCTCAATACGATGACCATCCGCTGGATCGGTATCCTGTACGACAGGGTGAAGACCGAATTTGCGGCTTCAGGGGGTGTCTCCGACGGTGAGACGGTGGTCAGGAACCTGCTGGTGGGCGCACAGGTCACCCAGGTGGTCTCCGCCATCTACAAGCATGGCCCTGAAATCATTGAAAGTATGTTGAGTACATTGAAAGAATGGATGCAGCGCCATCATTATGAGACCATTGATCAGTTCCGGGGCAAGGTCAGCCAGAAGAACATCCGGAACCCTATCCTTTTTGAGCGTACTCAGTTCATGAGGTATTTCTCGGATGCCGGATACTGACCCGTTCCGGGAAGTATCGGGACTTTTTGTAATAACATCCTGTCATTCCCCTGACTCCGGCCAGAAAGTGTAGGTGTAAACCAGCCTGTATTTCCTGCTGTATCCCCTTTCGCGGAGGTGGATGAAGACATCTGATTCCGTCACATTCCCGTCATCGTCGTAGGTTCGTTCGACGCGCTGGACCACTTCGCCCTCCGGGTTTTTCTCCTCCTGAAGCACTCCATTGCCGTTTTCATCATACCC
>JAFGHD010000013.1 GCA_016939365.1 Bacteroidales bacterium
ACGAGACCAAAACAGCCCTTTTCAATGTCACGGTCAGCGGTGCGGTTCAGCCCGGAACCAGCGTGGATCTGACGGTTGTGCTGGAATCAGGTGAATACAGCGCGGAAAAAACATTCTACCTGACCATTGGTCTGATCCTGGAGGACTTCGAGACGGGAGACTTTTCCAGCTTTCCGTGGCAGTTCGGAGGAAACGGCAACTGGATCATTACCGCCACAGGGGCATACGAAGGGGCTTACTGCTCCAAATCGGGCAGCATCGGCAACAGCGAGACCAGCGAGTTGATGGTGACTATGGAAGTGCTTTCCGCCGACTCCATATCCTTCTTCAGAAAGGTCTCCTCCGAGGAGGATTATGACTACCTTGAATTCTATATCGATGGTGTGCTTATGGGCGAGTGGTCAGGCGAAGAGGGCTGGTCTAAAGTCAGCTTCCCCGTAGGGCCCGGAAACAGGACCTTCAAATGGGTCTATTCCAAGGATTGGTATGTTACGGGGGGAAGTGATTGTGCCTGGATCGATTATATTGTCTTCCCGCCGGTCACCGGCAGCGGAGGTACCCTCTCCGTCAATGCAACAGCCACACCCGCCGTGATCTGCCAGGGCGAAAGCAGCCAGCTGAACGCCTATGCCAGCGGGGGAAACGGTAATTATTCATTCCAATGGACCCCGCCGACGGGTCTCAACAATACCACTATTCCGAATCCCATTGCTACACCGACAGCAACGATCACGTATACAGTGACTGTTTCCGATGGTGCAGACGTCGTCACCGACCAGGTGACCGTTACAGTCCATCCGGTTCCTGAAACCCCCATCATCCAGCAGATTGATGATTACCTTTATTCAAATGCGGTTGATGGAAATCATTGGTACAACTCCAACGGCCCCGTTCAGGGAGCCACCGGTCAGATCTTCTATCCCACCGCAACGGATTACTATTATGTGATCGTCACCAATACATACGGATGTGAGTCCAATCCCTCCAATTCGATATATTTTGTTTTCACGGGAATGGAAGAGCTTGATTCCCGGTGGATCAGGGTATATCCCAATCCCGCCAGCGATTTCTGGTATGTGGAGATGCAGATTGAAGAGGCGGGAGAGGTGGAGGTATCGCTCTCCGGTCTGTCCGGAAAGACCATACCGGGCTACGGGGATACCCGCATACTGGAAACAGGCCTTCACCGGATGGTTTTTCCTGCCGATGGTTTGAAACCAGGGATATACTTATTACAGATCCGGATGAATGGATCCATCCGGACGATTAAACTGGTTATTTATTAATCCCAAAATCACCTGTCATGAGAAGGACTGTATTATTCTTTGTTTTGGCCGGATTGCCGGCTTTGCTCACTGCACAGCTGACCTGGACCGGTATCGGATCAGACCAGCCCACCGGCCCGGTGGTCCGGGTAGAGAAACAGGACGCACAGGGTGCCATTCTGACTTTTGACTTTGCGGGTTTCTTTGAGAGCCAGGTCATTGAAGACGGGGAGGTATTCCAGCGTCTTCAGGTTCTGGAAAACCGCACCAGCAAGGATATTGGCAAACCTGAGCTACCCATGGTCAGTGAACTGGTCGGGATACCGGGGCATCTCGGTGCACGTATCAAATCGGTAGAGACTGAAACCGTGACCCTGGCAGGGTATCATGTCTACCCCTTTCAGACTCCGACAGTGGACATCCCCGGTGGACATGTGACCCGATTTGTGATCAACCGCAGCTTTTACACCAGAGATCAGTTTTATCCTTCCGAATCGGTTACACTGGAGAAGCCGGGTATCTGGAGGGATGTCAAGGTGGCGGGATTGCATCTGGTACCATTCCGGCACAATCCGGTGACAGGCGAACTGGTGTTCATCACCCGTTTCAGGATCGAGATCGATTTCGTCCAGGACCCCACCCTGCCGGTTCTGAGCCGGAGCCAGGCGCTGACACCTTCGTTCTACAGGATGTATGAGTCTGCTGTCGTGAATTTCAGCCATCTGGGCTATTCCATGACCTTCACGGCCAGTGATGACATCAAGTATCTGGTCATTACAAATACCAATCCCCTCAGTTCCATCCAGCCGCTGGTGGACTGGAAATACCGGCAGGGATTCAGGGTGGAGGTGAAGACCATGGAGTCCGGATTCAGCACTCCGCAGGAGTTCAAGGATTATATCAAGGATCTTTATGATAATGAAGGTCTGGAATATGTGCTGATGGTAGGAGATGCCTACCCGAACGGAGGGAACGGCGGAGGACCGGATGATGTACCGATGTATTGGTGGGCACCCTCAGGGGAGGATCCGTCCTATTCAGACAGCTGGTACACCTGTATGGACGGGCCGGACGATCACTATGCCGATCTGGCCATCGGCCGGTTCACCTATGACAACCTGACCGAGCTCGAACTTCAGATACAGAAGACCCTCGACCATTACCTGAATCCGGATGATGCCACCAACTGGGCGGAGAATTCCATTCTCATCGCCCACAAGGAGGATTATCCCGGGAAGTACACCCAATGTTGCGAGGAGATCAGGACATTCCCGTATGCATTGCAGATTCCCATTTTCGAGCCTGCTTACGGAGGAGCCGGTTATTCCAACCAGCAGGTAGTTGATTATGTGAACGCCAACTCATGCGGTATATTAAACTACCGCGGCCACGGCAGTGCCACAGAGTTCTGGCAGTGGTGCAATTACGGAAGCTTCACCGCCACCCATGTGGCTCAGCTGACCAATGCCAACCGTCTGTTTGTGGTTTTCGATGTCTGCTGCGATAATATGGATATCGTGGCTTACAACGGCAACTGCCTCTGCGAGACTTTCATGAAGTCTCCGGTGGCCTCAGTGGCCATCAACGGCGCGATCATCCCGTCTTACACCATTCCCAACCATGACTACGACAAAGAACTTTACAAGGGAGTGTTTAACGAGGGGATATACAACATTGGTTATGTCTCGAATTTCGCCAATGTGACCGTGCTGAACAATCATGGTACCATCGGTCGCTCCAATGTCCGGACCTATCTCTGGCTGGGCGATGCCTCGCTGGAGCCCTGGACCCTGCAGCCTGCTCCGCTGACTGTGACCCATGATCCCCAGCTTTTCCTGGGAGTGAGCACTTTCGACGTGACCGTTCTTGGCGGGGGAAATCCCTTGGAGAATGCCCGGGTGTGTGTCTCCAATGATGACGGAACGGTTTACGGTGTTGCCTTCAGCAATGCAGCAGGTCTGGCGCAGGTGGTATTCGATGCGCCGGTCCAGAATCCCGGAGCGGCAAAGGTAACCGTTACCGCCCATAACTGCCTGGCCTATCAGGGGGATGTCCAGGTGATCCCCCAAACCGGTCCATACGTGATCAAGGATTCCTTTACCCTGAATGATGTGGCGGGCGGAAACGGAGACGGCCTGATGGACTATGGCGAATCGATACTGATGACCCTGAACATGAAAAACGTCGGCGTGGTGCAGGCAAACAATGTCACCGTGACCATATCTTCCGCAGATCCCTATATCACCATCACAGACAACAGCGAAGTATACGGCGTCATCGGTCCCAACCAGGTGATCGGCGTAACCGACGGATTCGCATTCGAAGTGGCCAACGACCTGCCCGACGGGCACTTTATCATGATCGATGTGACCGCAACGGGTACAGGCGATGAAACCTGGAACAGCAGCTTCACCATCGAGGGGCACGCCCCGGTGCTGGAGATGGGGGATTTTGTCATCAATGACCAGGCTGGAAACAACAACGGCAAGGTGGATCCGGGCGAAACGGTAACCCTTATCATCACCGTCATGAATACGGGATCTTCAGAGGCATTCAATGTGGCGGCACAGCTGTCGGAAGCGGATCCGTTTATTACGATCAATCAGGGCCAGGCAAGCTATGGTGATATCCCGGGAGGCAGCAGCGCTCCCGGATCGTTCAGCATCACAGCGGACATCAGCACCCCTGCCGGCCATGTCGTGGATTTAGACCTGGAGATGACTGCCGATATGGACATTACAGCCTCTGCGACGTTCAACATCGTGGTGGGACAGATCCCTGTGGTCATCATCGACCTGGATCCGAACCACAGCTCCGGAACGGTCATGGAACCGACAATACAGAACCTGGGTGTGGCGGTCGAATATTCTACATCCATACCTGCCGATCTTAACATGTACTTATCCGCTTTCGTATGCCTTGGCATATATGCCAGCAACCATGTGCTGACAGGAGCTGAGGGGCAGACCCTGGCCGACTATCTGAACAACGGAGGATCTCTTTACATGGAGGGTGGGGACACCTGGTACTACAATTCGCCCACTCCGGTCCATACCATGTTCAACATCAATGCGACGGGTGACGGTTCAAGCGATATGGGAACCATACTGGGACAGACCGGCACATTTACCGAGGGAATGACCTTTACTTACAACGGCGAAAATAACTGGATGGATCATATTGAACCGGTATCTCCGGCATTCAAGATATTGCAGAATCAATCTCCGGCATACGGTACCGGTGTTGCATATGATCCGGGTACGTACAAGACCATTGGCACATCGCATGAATTCGGCGGACTGACCGACGGGGCTTCACCCTCGACCAAGGAGGAACTGATGAAGGAATACCTGATCTTCTTCGGGGTATTTTACAACGAGCTCACTGCCAACTTCGCCGCATCCGCCACCACCATCTGCGAAGGGGAGTCTGTCGACTTCACTGATTTTTCCACCGGACCGGTCAGCTCCTGGAACTGGACCTTTGAAGGAGGCACCCCGGCATCAAGTACACAGCAAAACCCCACGGTAACCTATAATACCCCGGGAGTGTTCGATGTCATGCTGATTATCTCGGACGGTACCAGCTACGACACCCTGATGAAACCGGACTATATGCTTGTGCTGGAGATGCCCGGAACACCCGGCAAGCCCCAGGGGGACGAGATGGTATGCACCAATACTACCACACAGACCCAATATACCACTTCCGGCGCCAGCGGTGCCATCTCATATGCCTGGGAAATTGAACCCGCCGCAGCAGGCACCATCTCCGGGAATACCGTGACCGGAACGGTAACCTGGACACCCAACTGGGAAGGAACCGCACTTGTCAGGGTGAAAGGTATAAATACCGTCTGTGAAGGGCCCTTCTCCGATGACCTTCAGGTAACCTGTATGATCTGTACCGGAACGGATGAGTCATTGGCGGAGGAGTTTTCCGTTTCACCCAATCCCTCGGACGGTATATTCAACCTTTCCTGGGGCACGACGGCAGGCAGTATCCAGGTTGTGGTCTATAATGTCGTGAACAAACCGGTCTATTCGGTCACCCGGGAAACAAGACCGGGAGATGGCTGGACGCTTGACCTTTCAGATCAGCCCTCCGGGATCTATTTCCTGCGGATATCTTCCGGCGGGAATGAAATGATCCGGAAACTGGTCGTCAGATGATTTTACCATTATCGTATTTATCTCTTATTGAGGCTGTCCCACTCAGGGACAGCCTTTTTTATATTGATTATTTAGAATGTTTTTTGATAAATTTGTGCCCGATCCGGAGGTCAGAGCAAACCCTTTCATGATTTTTTGTGTCTTACGGTTGCAGGGTTAAGAAATGTAATCTATTTTGATTTTCAGGTTCATCCGCTTCACCGGACATTCAGGATAACGAAATATTTCAACAGCAATTAATTCATATTACAATCATTAAGGTTAACATGAAAAAAACGAACCTTTTCATTTATTTTCTGACGTATTTGATGGTAATCACCGGAACGGTATACGGACAGAAGCAGATTTTTCCCTCCAAGGCCAGGGATGGTCAGGAGACCATGGTGGACACCCGTGTGGACAACATGAAGTACTGGAGGAGCCTGGCCGATATGGGCCTGGTTTCCGTACAGCCTGTGGTACAAATAGAGGAGGCGAAATACAAGGGTAGCGGAATTGAGGCAAGCAGTGTGGTAACTGAAAATTCGCCGGACGTTCCGGTGACTGCGATGACCAATGTGACCGAAAGCGAGAATTCCATCTTCGTGGACCCGAACAACGATCAGTTCCTGTTGAATTCGAACAATTCCACCTCATGGAGCGGCGGGAGTGTAGGCACTCTTTATGGGGCCAATTACTTCATCTCGGATGACGGGGGCAGTAACTGGGGCGGATCGCATCTGGGGGCCGGCGGATCCAATTCCGGTGACCCGACAACAGCCATCAGCCTGGATGGAAGGATGTATGTCGGTTTCATCAACAACTCATATGGCCAGAGTGTGGCTTACTCCACCGACGGCGGTCTGACCTGGACCAGCAAACTGGTGGCAAATGCCACCGGAGGAGGCGGTATCCTGGACAAAAACCACCTGTGGATCGACAACAGTCCCGTTTCACCCCATGCAGGCAATCTGTATGATGCCTGGACCGATTTCGGCGGCTCGATCAATGACGACATCGGGTTATCACGCTCAACGGATGGCGGCCTGACATGGTCTACCCCGGTGAATGTCAGCGGTGCAGTGAATGCCGGAAGCCACTGCCAGGGAGTCAACATCCAGACCGGGCCTAACGGCGAGGTCTATGTTGCCTTCGCTATTTATGACAACTGGCCACAGGATGAGAAGGCCATTGGCTTCACCAAATCCACCAACGGCGGAGCCACTTTTTCATCTGCTACCCGCATCATCACGAACATCCGCGGAATCCGGTCAACCGAGACCTCCAAAAACCACCGCGTGAACTCCTTCCCGTCAATGGCTGTGGATATCAGCGGTGGACCCTATAACGGTTATATCTACATCGTTTGGACCAATATCGGGGTTCCCGGAGTGAACACCGGTAATGACAAGGATGTGTACCTGATCCGCTCCACCGACCAGGGAGCCACGTGGTCCCCGCCCGTGCGCGTGAACCAGGATCCTGCCAGCCTCGGCAAGGAACACTACTTCCCCTGGATCACCTGTGATCCGGTTACGGGTGGACTCAGTGTGGTCTTTTACGATGACCGGAATGTGTCATCGACCAAATGCGAAGTATATGCGGCAAATTCCTTTGACGGCGGAATGACATGGGAAGATTTCAAGGTGAGCGATGTGGAATTCACACCCTCGCCCATACCCGGCCTGGCAGGGGGATATATGGGAGATTACCTGGGAATCAGTGCCAGGGGAAGCTATGTCTATCCCACCTGGACCGATAACAGGGGCGGACTTTACATGACCTATGTATCACCCTATGTCACCAACAACCTCCCCAAACCCTATGACCTGAACATTACCCTCAATGAAAACACCGGGCAGGTGGATCTGGACTGGAGCTTCGACATGGTGCCCGGATTTCTCTATTTCAATGTTTACCGGGACGATATACTCCTGGGCAACACCACAGACCTTTTCTGGACTGACAATCTGCCCACATACGGAGTATTCTCCTACAAGGTCACTGCCATGCACCAGGAAGGGGAGTCTGTTCCTGTGTCCGGTACCATCCAGTGGGGGAATGCCCAGATCGCCTTTAATCCTGCTGCCATCAATGCCGTTCTGGAACCCGGTGCATCCACCGTGAAGACCCTTACCCTATCGAACGTCGGAGAACTGGATCTCATCTGGGATCTTCAGACTGAGATCACTTCAGATAAAGGCCCGGAAGACTACTGTACGGGTAGTGGCGGTTGCGACGAATTCATCAGCAAGGTCGTTCTGGGAGATATCAACAATTCATCCGGCTGTGACGGCTATGCCGACTATACCAACCTGTCCACATTGCTGGAGCTTGATCAGACCTACTCCATTACTGTGGAGAACGGCAATGTTTACAGCTCTGATGACCTGGGTGTCTGGATTGACTGGAACCAGGATGGTGACTGGGAGGAACCCGATGAAGAGGTGGTCTGTGAGGTGGATAACAGCGGCCAGGGGACCTATTCTTTTACCGTTCCTTCATCCGCCCTCGCCGGAGAAACCCGGATGCGGGTGCGTATCAAGTATTTCGGCAGCGATTGCGGCGATCCGTGCGGTCAGACCACCTATGGTGAAGTGGAGGATTATAAGATCATAGTCCAGGGATGGATCCAGGTTGAACCCAAGCATGATACCATTCAGCCGGGTAACTCCCAGGCCATCCAGGTCTCGCTTGATGCATCCGATCTGACCCAGGGCGTATATACCGCCAACCTTAATATTACAAGCAACGATCCGGATAACCCGCTGATCGTAGTGCCCGTGACCCTCACGGTGGGTCAGAATGTCCTGCAGGTGACTGTGACGGCCACACCGTCGACGATCTGTTCGGGTGAGACCTCCCAGCTGGCTGCCGAAGCGACCGGCGGCACCGGGACCTATACCTACCAGTGGACATCCAATCCGCCGGGGTTTACCTCCACTCAGCAGAACCCAACGGTAAGCCCGACCATAACCACAACCTACACTGTGGAGGTTTATGACGGCCAGAGCACTGCTACCGATCAGGTTGCCGTGACAGTAGACGACGTACCAGTCCCGCCCGGAGCCCCCACCGGGCCTTCCAGCCTGTGTGAGAACAGCATCAATACCACATACAACACTTCCGGGTCGCCGGGAGCCACATCCTATGTCTGGGTCCTTTCCCCGGCCGGTGCCGGGATCATCTCCGGCAGCGGACAGATCGGAATTGTTGACTGGAGCCCGACATTCACCGGACAGGCTTCCGTTACCGTCAAGGGAGTCAACAACTGCGGCGAAGGCGATCCGTCATCCCCGCTTGTGGTGACAATCCACCCGTTGCCCACCGTGACCCTCGACCCGTTTGACACCGTATGTATCAATACCCCGGCCTTCCCGCTTACCGGCGGCAGTCCAGACGGAGGAACCTATTCCGGACCCGCAGTCAGCAACGGGTACTTCGATCCGGCGGCTGCAGGTCTCGGGCTGCATACGATCACCTATACCTACACCGATCCCAATGGTTGTGAAAACTTCGCTGAAGCAAATATCTTCGTGGACGCCTGCACCGGCCTTTATGAGGTTGTTGACGGACTGCATGTGGAAGTGTTCCCCAACCCTAACGGAGGTGAATTCACCATCCGTCTCAGAGGGTTGCCCGGTGAAGAGGTGAATGTCGGTGTCGTTAACAGCCTGGGCAGGACGGTATGGTCATTGCTTACCAGCCACTCCGGCACCCAGACTATGCATGTCGATCTGAGCGGTGAAGGTCAGGGGCTATATATGCTCAGACTCGAAAGCCCGCATCTGAGATACATGACCAAGATCATCCTGAACAGATAAGCAACCGGATAGACGGTTGTCCCGGACTCCAAAAGTTTGAGCCTGTAACCTTTTTGAAAAAAAAGGTGTATATTTACACGTTCAACTTCTGGAGTCTTTTTTTTTGTTGAACTTCTGAATTGCCGGAATGATCAATATTCTATGATATGAGGAAAAGTGTACTTTCGACCGTGAACCGCCTTTCCCCGGCAGCATGGCTGCTGTGTCTTGCGGTTTTTGCCTTCCAGGGGCTGAAGGCTG
Organism: Bacteroidales bacterium; assembly: GCA_016939365.1. Lineage (GTDB taxonomy): Bacteria > Bacteroidota > Bacteroidia > Bacteroidales > JAFGHD01 > JAFGHD01. The sequence continues at coordinate 9,481 of JAFGHD010000013.1, forward strand.
ATGAACATGTCTATCCCGATTCCTGGGGAGCGGCAGGATTCTCCCTTGAAAACCAGAGCTCCCAAAGCGTGGTGTTGAACTATTCCGTGGACCGTTTTATCATCGGCAGTCATGAGATAGATGGACAGCCCATGCATTTTATCCAGTTGCCGGGCCATTTTCTTCCCAGCCGTGAAGGTGCTCCCAACCTGCCCGGAAACGGAAGGTTTATTGCCATACCTCAGGGTGCCGTAGCGTCCTACAAGGTGCTCTCATACAGGACTGAGACCTTTACAGGGATCGAACTGGAGCCTGCACCCCGGATTCCCTGGGAGACAGAGACAGGGCCCCTGGTTTACAGGAAAGATGAGGAGATATACTCAAGGAACAGGTTCTATCCGGAGCAACCCGTGATGCTGTCTGAACCTGATGTGATCCGCGGCGTGGATGTGGTGATGCTGGGCATCACTCCTTTCCACTATAATCCGGTCACCCTTGAACTGGTTCTTTACCGGGACATCAGGATTGAGATATCCTTTGAGGGTGGTAACGGACACTTCGGCGAGGACCGGCTCCGGAGCCGCTGGTTCGATCCCATCCTTTCCGATGCATTGCTGAACTGGTCATCGTTGCCTGAAATGGATTATTCCAGGATGTACCAGCCCAGTGATACACCTGACTGGGAGTACATCATCATCACTCCCAACGATCCGGTGTACATCTCCTGGGCAGATTCCATCAAGGTCTTCAGAACGCTTCAGGGTATCCGCAGTGGTGTGGTGACCACCACCGAAGCCGGCGGCAATACCACATCGGCAATTGAATCCTATCTGAACAATGCCTACAACACATGGGCCATACCTCCGGTAGCGGTCTTGCTTCTGGGTGATTATGGTACATCCGGGAACACTGTTGTATCGCCTATCTGGGATAATTATTGCGCATCCGATAATATTTATGCAGATGTGACGGGCAACAGCATGCCCGATATCGTCCTGGCGAGGATGACCGCGCAAAATGCGACGCATGTGCAGACCATGGTGACCAAGTTCCTGAACTACGAGCGCAATCCACCCACCAATCCTGGATTCTATGACAATCCCATCACCGCGCTGGGATGGCAGACCGAACGGTGGTTCCAGATTTGTGCCGAGACCTGCGGCGGTTTCTGGAAGCATGAGATGGGCAAAACCCCGGCGCGTATCAATGCCATTTACAGCGGAAGCCCCGGATCGACCTGGTCCACGGCGACCAATACTTCGACGGTGGTGAATTACTTCGGGCCCAACGGCCTGGGTTATATACCGGCCACCCCGGCGGAACTGGGCGGATGGACCGGCGGCAATGCCAGCCTGATCAACAATGCCATCAACTCCGGTTGTTTCATGCTTCTGCACCGCGACCACGGCGGCACTTCAGGATGGGGCGAACCGGCCTATTCCAGCTCGGACATCAACGGGCTGCATAACACCGATCTGACCTATGTGTGGTCGGTCAACTGCCTCACAGGCAAATACAATTACAGCAGCGAGGTGTTTGCAGAGAAGTTCCACCGTTATACTTATAACGGAGCGAATTCCGGAGCCCTGGGTATCGTGGCGGCCTCGGAAGTCTCCTATTCATTTGTGAACGACACCTATGTGTGGGGTGCCTGGGACAATATGTGGCCTGATTTTATGCCCGGTTACGGCACTACCCCGGATTCGCGCGGCGTATTGCCCGCCTTTGCCAACGCTGCCGGAAAGTATTTCCTCCAGCAGTCCTCATGGCCCTACAATACCAGCAATAAGGAAGTGACCTATAACCTGTTCCATCACCATGGTGATGCATTCTCGACGGTTTATTGTGTGATGCCCCAGAACCTGACCGTGGTTCATAATCCGATCCTGTATGCAGGGGTTACCTCCTTCGACATTCAGGCTAATGACGGCTCTTTCATTGCCCTGACGGTGAACGGGGAGATCATCGGCACAGCAGAAGGCACGGGGGCTCCGGTTACCATCCTGATACCCGGCCAGACACCTCCCGACCAGGTTCTGGTCACAGTCACACTGCAGAATTACTTCCGCTATACCGCCCTGGTGGATGTGATCCCTCCGACGGGACCCTATGTGGTCAGGAAATCATACACCATCAACGATGTGACCGGAGGTAACGGCGACGGCCTGATGGATTACGGCGAGACCAACCTGCTGACACTGGAGGTCGAGAATGTGGGAGTCCAGGCCGCCAATAACGTCACGGTCACATTGTCAACGACAGATACCTACATCACCATTACGGACGGAACGGAATTTTACGGTACGATCCCTGCCGGGGGTTCGCTATCGGTAACAGACGGATTTGCATATGATGTGGCCAACAACCTGCCCGACGGTCATGTTGCATCCTTCGAGGTTTCGGCTACGGATGGCACGAATACCTGGGTGAGCTATTTCTTTATCCCGGGGCACGCACCTGTGCTGGAATTTGTGGACTACACCCTTGCCGACCCCAATGGGAACAACAACGGCAAATGGGATCCGGGTGAGACCGTGCAGATCACCATTGAGGTGGAGAACAGCGGTTCCTCGGAAGCCTTCAATGTGGCGGGTGTTCTCTCGGAATCCGATCCATATATCACCGTTACCATCAGCCAGGGTTCCTATGGCAATATGTCCGGAGGAGCCACGGCAATGGCCACCTTTACGGCACAGGCTGCCGCCAATACTCCGGCCGGACATATGGCCAGTTTTGACTTCGACATCACTGCAGACCTGGGTATCACGGGCAGCGGTACATTCGGCATCGTGGTCGGACAGGTACCGGTTCTCGTATTGAATCTGGATCCTACACCCAGCTCGGGAATGGCCATGCAGACCGCCATCCAGACCCTGGACGTGGGGGTGGAGTACACCACCACCTTCCCTTCCGACCTGAACCT
>JAFGHD010000095.1 GCA_016939365.1 Bacteroidales bacterium
CTTCCGGCGAGATCATTTTTTCACATGATTTCGAGATCGGCAAGCTGATCGTCAGTAAAAGGGATGTCCGCGGGACGGGTAGCTGGACTTTTTCGGAGCTGACGGGGCCGCCGGGTGACTATGGCCTGGTATGGCCCAGGGCGGTATCCTCCGGGTTGGACAGGCAGATGATCCACGTGCTCGGGGTCACCATTCCTCTCGATAACGGAGGGAATGTTTACAACGGGCAGGATCCGGCGTTGCTGTACAACCGGTCTGCCGACGGCGGGCAGACATGGAACATCCAGAATCAGGTGCTTCCCGGCACGGGGAGCTCCTGTTATAATTTCATCGGGGTGGACGGATACCCGTGGGCGGAACCGGTGGGCAACACCATCGCCTTTGCGGTGACCGATCCGTTCCACGACCTGTTCGTCATGAAATCCGATGACCAGGGCGACACCTGGCAGAAGATCATGGTGTGGGAACACCCGTATCCCTTCTTCGACTGGGATACCACCCTGTTTACCGATACCCTCTGGGCACCGGACCGGTCGGCTGACATTACCATTGACCCCTCGGGCATGGTGCATGTCGTGTTCGGCCTAACCCGGACCGCCCATTTCTACCCGGGTCAGTACTTCGATTTCTGGCCCTTCAGCGACGGGATCGCATACTGGAACGAGACACGCCCGCCCTTTTCGGCAGCCAACCCGCATGATGCCCTCGATCCGGTGGATGTCCTTATAGAGGATTACAATCTGGTGGGCTGGACACAGGATGTGAACAACAACGGCACTATCGACCTGCTCCCGGATATCATGAGCTACCGCCAGATGGGCCTGTCCACCATGCCGGAGATTTCCATTGATGACTATGGCAGCATCTTTCTGGTTTATTGCTCCACGACTGAAACATACGACAACGGCACCTTTAATTACAAACGCCTGTGGGGGAGGGGATCGGCCGATGGCGGCGCTACCTGGGGCAGTTTCCTGGATCTGAATACAGCCCCGGGGCACCTGAACGACGAATGCATATATCCCGTGATGGCCGGCAATTCGGATGGTCATATCCACCTGATCTACCAGGCGGACACCCTGCCGGGTTCGGGAGTCTATGGGAATCATGCCTATCATGAAAACCGGGTGCTGTATTACCGGCTGGACAAATCAGATCTGATCCCGAATGTGCCCGGCATCAGCACCTTTCCTTACAGCGAAAGTTTCGAGGCGGGATTCGGCGACTGGCAGCAGTCCACGGACGATGATTTCGACTGGACCCGGAACACCGGACCCACCCCGACGCCCGAGACCGGTCCTCCGACAGCCTGTGAGGGGGATTATTATCTCTATACCGAGTCATCCTATCCCAATTATCCCGGGAAATCCGCTGGATTGTATGCCGATTTCAATTTCAGCCAGTGGGTTCAGCCTTCCCTTTCATTCTGGTACCACATGTATGGTACGAGCATGGGAACGCTGAAAGTACAGGCATCCACCGATTCAGGCGTTACCTGGAGCGAACTGTGGAGTATGGCAGGCAACCAGGGGGATCAGTGGCAGCAGGCCACCGTCAATCTGTCGGCCTGCAGTTACCAATACCATGTCAGGATGCGTTTCCTGGGCACCACAGGGGAAGGATACCTGAGCGACATGGCGATCGATTTCGTGGAGGTCACCGCCCAGGTGCCCCCTCCGTCCTGCACCACTCCGGTGGTCCCGCAGGACGGAGCGCAGGATGTATCCATCTTCACCAGCCTGGTCTGGAATAGTGCCGTCAATGCGGACGGCTACCTGATCTGGTTCGGTACGGATGATCCGCCCTCGAACATTGAAATCGGCACCGACCTGGGTGATGTGCTGGTATATGAACCCGCTTCGCTGCTGGATTATGCCACCACCTATTACTGGAAAATTGTCCCATACGGCGCCGGAGGGCCGGCGACCGGGTGCCCGGTGTGGAGCTTTACCACCATGGCCATTTCCGGCCCGTTCAGCCTGAATGTCAAAGCGATCCTGGAAGGGCCCTTTGACGGAACGGAAATGGCCACCTTCCTGAACGGTCTTCATTTCCTTCCTATGGAGCAGCCCTATGACCAGTCTCCATGGTATCATGACTTGCCGGAACAGATGCCTGTTCTCACTCCGGCCGGTGCGGTAGACTGGGTGCTGGTGGAGCTGCGGGAGGCTCCGGGAGGCCCGGAGACAGCCACCGGCGCCACGGTGATCGACCGTCAGGCATGCCTGATCATGAACGACGGAATGATCATGGGTCCCGATGGGAGCAATCCGCCCGTCTTCACCGGGCATGTGATCACCCAGAACCTCTACGTGGTGCTGTGGCACCGCAACCATCTCGGGATCATGTCCAATTTCCCGCTTATCCCGGTCAACGGAGTCTGTTCCTACGACTTTACCAACAATGCCGACAAGGCCTACGGCGGAGTCCTGGCCCAGAAGGAGGTGAACGGGCACTGGACGATGGTGAGTGCCGATGGCAATGCCGACGGGACGGTGAACAACGCCGACAAGATCGATATCTGGAAGCCCCAGGCAGGCCTGTCGGGCTATCTGAGCGGCGACTATACGATGAACGGTTATGTGGACAACGCCGACAAGATTGACCGGTGGACGCCCAACGCCGGCCGCACCAGCCAGGTGCCGGTGAACACACTGAACAACCCGCCTGTGGCAGACTTCACGGTCACCCCCCTGACGGGGGATACCGCTACCCTCTTCGCTTTCGATGCCTCACTCTCCAGTGATCCGGAGGATCCGCCACCGGCCCTTCGCGTGCGCTGGGACCTCGATGGCGACGGCACCTGGGACTTCGGATGGGATACCTGCAAGACCGCCACATGGAAATACAATCAGGCGGGCTCTTTTCTGGTCATGCTGCAGGTGATCGATACCGACGGCCTGATCGATACGGATACGGCCACGGTCACGGTGCTGTGGTCCCCCCCATGGAGCTGCGGCGATGTATTTCAGATCATCCATACGGCAGGCGACGTGGCACCTGTAAACAAGACCGTCGATTATGGCACAGTCCTGACAGATCTGACAGGTACCAACCAGTGCTGGATCACGCAGAACCTGGGCGCTGATCATCAGGCTGCCTCAGCCACCGATGCCACAGAGGAGTCCGCCGGATGGTACTGGCAGTTCAACCGGAAGCAGGGGTATAAGCATGACGGGGTCATCCGTACACCCAACACGCCCTGGAATACCTCCATCACTGAAAATGCCGACTGGCAGGGCGCAAACGATCCGTGCACGATACTCCTGGGAACGGGATGGCGTCTGCCCACCTATCAGGAGTGGTACAATGCCGATCTGAACGGGGGATGGAATACGGTCAGCCAGACCTTTGCAAGTGTACTGAAATTGCATGCGGCCGGGTATCTCGGCCCCTTTGACGGTTCGCTTTATGCCAGGGGTTCCGACGGCTTCTGCTGGAGCAGCTCTCAGGAAACCATGTATAACGGATGGAGTCTGTTTTTTTGCAATACTTTCAGTCTCATGAGCCATGAAAGCAAGACGAGCGGCTTCAGTGTCCGGTGCCTGAGAGAGTAAAAAGTGATCAGGTCGAAAGTGAAAAAGTGGAAGGTATGGCCGGGAACTTGCTTTCCACTTTTTGTTTCGCACTCTGTTATAGGCTCCCCCGAATGAGTCTGTGATAAAGTATACTGATGCTGTTTGATTTTGCCTGTCTGCCTGTCCAACGATTTATCTGCCTTCCTGGAGGAAGACAGGTCGAAGGCATGAC
>JAFGHD010000096.1 GCA_016939365.1 Bacteroidales bacterium
AGCATATTTCAGACGATAAATGTCTGAATTTTAAAACTGACGAAATCAGGCAGTTTAAATTTGCAAACCTGATTTCCGTCAGTATATAAAGTTGGCAGATAATATAATAAGAGAAATTCAGGTGCCGTGGGTACGAAGTATTCCTAATCTTCTTCCTGCATGGATCACCTATCTGCGCCGGTATCGGGATTGTGGCCGTGATGGGCCTCTCCCCCTGCCTTCTTTGATGATGGATGCGGCGCCTGGCCGGTGGGCAGGCAGGCGTCAAACATGATAAGCATGCAGGTCAGTAACCGTTAGGTATCAGACGGCGGGTTCGAGTTCGACGGTGAAGTGGCGGAGGATGGGCGCCTCGTGAACGATCTTCAGCCCGCGTCGGATGGTGTGTCTCCGGTCGTAGATGTTGCCCAGGGCCACGGCGACATATTCCATATGGTTATTGGAATAGACCCTGCGGGGGATGGTCAGGCGCACCATCTCGAGTTCCGGGAACCGGTTCAGGCGGGTCACCGGATCGCGGTCGGCCATAAGTGCACCGATCTCCACTCCGCGGACGCCTCCTTCGAGGTAGAGTTCTACGGCCAGGGTCTGGGCAGTGAACTCCTCCCTGGGGAAGTCAGGCAGGAACCGTTTGGCGTCGACGAAGACGGCATGTCCGCCGACGGGCACCTGGATGGGGACACCGAAGTCCGTCAGCCTCCTGCCCAGATACTCCACCTGCCGTATCCGGGTTTCGAGGTAATCCAGATCCACGCCTTCGTAAAGGCCCACGGCCAGAGCGTTCATGTCGCGGCCGGACATGCCGCCATATGTAATGTATCCCTCGAACATGATATTGTAAACCGATGCCTGCCGGAAAAGCTCCGGGTCGCGCATGGCGATGAATCCCCCGATGTTCACGATCGCATCCTTCTTGCTGCTCATGGTCATGAAATCGGCATAGGAGAACATCTCGGATACGATCTCACGGATACTGCGGCCGGCATACTCCGGCTCCCGCTGCCTGATGAAGTAGGCATTCTCGGCAAACCGCGCTGCATCGATCAGGAGCGGGATACCGTATTTCCCGGCAAGGCTGCTGACGGTTCGTATGTTCTCCATCGACACGGGCTGCCCGCCGGAGGTGTTGCACGTGACCGTCAGGACGATGAAGGGTATCTTATCCTTCGGGTTATCCTTCAGCACCTTTTCCAGCTTCTCCGGGTCGACGTTGCCCTTGAACGGATGTTCTACAGTGGTGTCGTATGCTTCACCGATCGTACAATCGACAGCCACGGCCTTCCGGAACTCGATATGGCCCTTGGTGGTGTCGAAATGGGCATTTCCGGGAACCAGGTCACCCTCCTTCACCAGCACTGAAAACAGCACATTCTCGGCCGCACGGCCCTGATGAACCGGCAGAAAATACCCGAATCCCGTGATGTCGCGGATGGCATCCTTCAGATGGTAGTATGATGATGCACCGGCATACGATTCATCGCCCGTCATCATACCGGCCCATTGCTTGTCGCTCATGGCGCCGGTGCCTGAATCGGTCAGCAGGTCTATGAACACCTGCCCGCTGCGCAGGTTGAAGAGGTTAAAGCGTGCGTCCCGGATCCATACCTCCCGCTCCTCACGGGTACTCCTCCGGATATGCTCCACCATTTTGATCTTATATGATTCGGCAAAAGGCAGTTCCATAATTATTCATATAACGGTTGGAAAAATTTTCAGTGAATTGCCCGGGATAATTCAGGCCAAAGGTAAGCTGTCCCGCCTCTTTACATTGAGGAACGGGTGGGTGGTAATGAATATGTAAAACAACCCGTCCATTATAATCATATGCACACGGGCAAATGTAAAAGAATTTTAATAAAAACAGGAGGATCGGAATTTTTTTATGGGCCCGCCGGGGGAGCGGCTGACAAGATTCTACGGGGCTGAAGGATATTGCCGTCTATCGGATTTCCGGCCTCCGGCAGCTTTTGTAGACTGTTACCGTGTCGATGTTGCGCGTCTCGAAGAGTGGCTGCACTTCGGCAAAGTTACGGGTGAACCCGAGCAGGAAGCCCCCCCCGCCGGAGCCGCACAGCTTCACGGTGAACTGACCTGTTTCGATGCCTTGTTTCCAGATATCCAGGAAAGCCTCCGGGATCATGGGCCGGAAATGCTCGTATTGAAAGGCCGATAGCTGCCCGAGCAGGCTGAAGAACTTCCCGGTCTCGCCTTCGAGCAGCTGGGTGATACATTCATTGGTCAGGCTGATGTATTCCTCACGGATCAGCTTCTGATAGGCTTCATCCTTCTGATACCTCTCCATGAAACGGCTGACCATGGGCTGCGTTTTGCCCGGCAGGCCGGTATTGATCAGGAAGATGGTGGTATCGGCACCCAGCTTCTTTCGCGGTATGGCCACGGTCCGGATGGTTCCTCCGGCCTCGATGAGCAGAGGGTAACCGATATATGCGTTTAGCGGATCGATTCCGGAGCTTTTTCCGTGAAAGAAGGACTCCATGGCGGCAAACAGATACTTCAACCGTGCAGTGGCGGCAGGGCTGATGGTGCGGGTGGGCCGCACCCTCCGGTTACCGTACCTGTCATAGACCGCCGCCACAAGCGCCCCGGAGCTGCCCAGGCCGTAACCCTGCGGGATCGATGATTCGAAGTAGAGGCCGCGGTCAAGCTCCTTCTTCATCTTCTCCACATCCAATCGCAATCCGTATTTCCCGTCACCGAACTCCCGGACAAGATAACGGTGATAATCCGACAACATCCGGTTGGAGCCCGATGCAAAGTCGACATCGGTATACTTGAAACGGTTGGATTTATTGGAAAAGCTCATCTCCCCGTGGAAGTGGGTGAACGGAATGGTCAGGGCCATCGAGTCGAAGATGATGCCGTATTCTCCGAACAGGATGATCTTCGAATAAAACATCTTGCTCATTGCGGTCCGGTTTTTCTGATTTCCTCCGGTCCCCTGCCCATACCGTCATCGATCCGTCGCCCCTCCTCGCAGTGTTGAAGGAGCCGTTCATCTATCCATTCCGCTGTCTCAGCCTGATGATCATCGGGGTACACCAGGTGCACATTGGGACCTGCATCAAGCGTAAAACAGACCGGGATACCGGATTGTTCACGAAACCGTCTCACTTCCCTGATGATCGCCCATGTACGGTCGTTGAGCAACCCGTATCCGGGATCGCTGCTCATCATCAGTCCGTGCAGCGTCAGCGCTTCCTGTTCCACCACACGCACCAGCGTGTGCATATCCCTGTCGCGGATGGCACCGGTCAGCTTCAGGGTATGATCGAAGGCCTGTGCGATCCGTGCTTCCCTGTATGGATGGCGTTCCATCAGCCTGTGGCCTGCGGAGCTGGACACCGGCTTTTCACCGCTGTCGGTGATGAGTATCGTGTCCCTTAGCCGCAAACCCCGAAAGGGCAGTGGCTGAGCCACTTCGTCAGATGATCCGGGTACGCCCGGATGGTGACCCCAAACGGCAAACCCCGGAAACAGGGAGCGTGACGCACTGCCCGATCCCAGTCGCGCCAGGAAAGATGCCTTCCGTTTGAAAGCGGTATCATCCTGCAAGGTGCCGAAAAGATTCCGTTCGATGGAACAGAGGCACATCGCCAGTGCACTCATGGCCGAGGCCGATGAGGCGATTCCCGCGGAGTGCGGAAAGGAATTGGAGGAATCGATCCTGAGGGACAAGGCACCCAGGAAAGGCAGGTATTCACTGACCCTGCCGATGTAGGCTTCCACACGGCTGCCGAACGATTCCGACAGGCTACCGCCGAAAGAGAAGACGATCCGGGGATCATCCGTCACTCCGAATTCGACGGTGGTTTCTGTATAACTTTCGGACAGGGAGAAACTCACCGATGGGTTGATGGGCATCTGTTCTCCAACCTTACCCCAGTATTTGACCAATGCGATATTGGAGGGGCTTCTCCAGCCTGTAATGCCCGCCTGCAGGTCCATATCCCCGGGCGTGAGGCGCCTGCCATGTTCACGGTACAAATCACTCAGCCGGATCATTTTGAAGGGCTAATTCGGGTAATGAAAACACCGGTTCCATCCGGTGCCGGGAGAAATAATCCTCCAGTTCCCTGCGGGTACCCTCCCAGGTCACCATGAGAAAATCTCCGCCCCAGGCGCCAAGGGATTTCATCTCCCCCGGAAAATCTTTGAAATACTCCTCTTTGATCCTTTTCCTCCGCAGAACGGAAGCCATTATCTGTTCATGCTCAGACATATAGAATTCGAAATCCTTCAGGTTCGCTGCAACGGCCATGTGTTTCGAAATACCGGAAACCAGACGAACCTCATAGCTGTACCTCTTCCTGTTTTTCCGGAAGTCCGCCAGGGCTTCCGCGGTATCCTGCTTGCGCCCGGTATAGACAAAAAAGATACGGTGGCAGAAAGGTGGACTGAAAGGGGTTTCCTCAATGAAAGCCTTACCCCTTGAAGTGTGGAACAGAATGGGTTGTGATGCCGTGGCGCATGCAATGTCATAACCGGAGCCCGCGGTGATTTTCCTGTTGAGGAGGTAGGGATCCAATCCCGACCAGGAGGCCAGGTTGGATATCAGAGAAGAACTGCTGCCCAGGCCCCATCTCGGGTCAAATTCGAGGTTTGCTGCCAGTTCATAGCTCTTCCCGGAAAACAGGCCGGGTTGCGCCGCACGGACATGCCTGAGCAATGCCGCGATGAACCGGGCTGAAGCTTCACTGGTGTGATATACGGGTTTAAGGGAGGAAGGATCGAATGAGGCTTCAAACCATTTTTCTCCCCTGATGCATGTTTCCCAACGGATGGGTGCGCCACCGGGAGTTGCCCTGACATCAAGGGTCTGGCCGAACCTGACCGGAATGGCCAGTGCCGTGGCTCCCTGCGTAACGAGGTATTCTCCGGAAATCAGCAACTTGCCGTGGGAGTAAAAACTCATTTGTTGAAAATAACCTTCGGGGCAGCGGAAAGGACCTGCTCCCTGAGTCCCTCCAGGAACAGCTCAACCGCCCGGAAAGTGACCTTTTCGATGGCGAAATACTCCTTGGCCTTTACTTTCTCATCCTCGGTCGCCCCGAAATTGTTCAGGATGTTCAGGAGGTGCATTTTCATATGGCCTCTCTGGATGCCCTTGGTGACGAGTGATTTGAGGGCGGCAAAGTTGTTGGCCAGTCCCACCGAGGCGGCGATCCGCATCAGTTGCCTGGCATCGGGATTTCCCAGGAGCTCGAGCGAGCGTTTGGCCAGCGGATGAAGTGCGGTGAGCCCTCCGACGGTACCCATGGCCATGGGTATGGTAAGGCTGTACCGGAATTTTCCGCCGGAGATGCTGATGTCGGTCAGTGACCGGTATTTGCCGCTCCTTGCGGCATACACATGCCCGTTGGCTTCGAGTGCCCGGAAGTCGTTGCCCGTAGCCAACGCCAAGGCGTCGATGCCATTGAAGATGCCTTTGTTGTGTGTAGCCGCCCGGAAAGTATCCACCTGGGCGATCTGTACGGCCTTTTGAAAACGTCCAGCAAATTCCTTCCCGGTCAGGCCCTCGTCCAGGTCGTTCAGACGGTCGATGTCGCACTCAATGGAAGCCTCCACCAGGCAGTCCGGGGTATAGTTCGACAGGATGGACATGACTACCTCCACCTTCCTCTCGGCACGGGTGAAGTACGGGTTTTCGCGAAAGAACTGCCGCAACTCCTCTGCAAACTCTTCCAGGCAGGAATTGATGAAATTCGCCCCCATGGAATCGACCGTGTCGAAGGTGGCATGGATCTGGTAATAGTCCGGTATTTCATGCGTTTTATCGACCAGGTCAATGCTCCGGATACCTCCGCCCCGCTGTCTCATGTTGGCCGTGATCTGTGCCGTGCGGGCCAGCAAACGCTCCCTGAGGAGGGGCATCTGGTCGAACAGTTTCTCGGCATCACCGTTCCAGAAGAAATGCACCTGGCCGGTCTTGATCACCGATTTCACCCGGGTCGTAAATCCGCCCTTATCCGACCAGAATTTGGCGCTCTTGGCCGCTGCAGCAACCACGGAACTTTCCTCGATCACCATCGGTACGTGATATACCTTGCCGTCAATGAGGAAGTTGGGTGCCACCCCATAAGGGATGAAGTAATTGGTCAGGGTGTTCTCGCTGAATTCATCGAAGAGCTTCTGTACCGCAGGGTCGCTGTGCCTGTATGACGAAAGTTCCCCGGCAAACGCCGATGGACCTTCCGTGTATTGGGAAATATAATCCAGCTTCTGCTCCCGGGTAAGCTTTGAAAATCCGCAGATGATTTCCTTCTTTTTCACGTCGCGCTGTTAAACATTTGTGTTAATTTGCGGACCGGATTACCGGCTGCAAAGGTACTTTCTTTAATTGAACAACAAAACAACAACCGGTATTCTTTTTTGTTTAATTTTTCCAGTATTATTTTAAACATCTATTTGAATTATTAGATATGACCGGGGAAGGGAGCTGCCGGCAACTGGAAGAGCGGGTGGTCATCATCGGGGCCGGACCTGCAGGGGCCATAGCGGCTCTTTTTCTTGCCCGCCGGGGGATCCGCTGCCTGCTGGTGGACAAGGCACGGTTCCCGAGACCGAAGATCTGCGGGGACGGTTTGAGCGGCTGGGTGGTTGGTATAATGCATCGTCTTGATCCTGAGCTTCTGGAGCGTCTGGCAACTGCACCTTTTATCGCCCCATCCCACGGTATCCGATTCGTGGCTCCGAACCACAGCCATCTGGACATCCCATTCATCGGCGCCCATGATGCGGGTGATCAGTACCCTGCCGGATTCATTGCCAGACGGGCCGACTTCGACCATTTCCTGATCGAAGAGACCCGGCGCTGTCCCGGGATCACCCTTCTGGAGGGGGTAGAGATCAGCCGGTATGAATATACGGACAAAGACATGATCCTCTCCTCCCGCGACGGTTCGTTGACCATCCGGGCGGAAGCGGTGATCTTCGCCAACGGGGCACATTCTGCTTTCAGCTCTGACCCGGGAAAGGTGGATCGTCCCCGGAAGCACCAAATGATCGGGGTCAGGGCATATTATGAGGGGATCAGGGGGCTGCATCCGCAGAACTACATTGAGCTGCATTTTCTCCGGGAGGTGCTGCCCGGATACCTTTGGATCTTTCCCCTGCCTGATGGGAGCGCCAATGTGGGTCTGGGCATGTATATCGACAGGATATCGGAAGCGAAAATACAGCTCGGACAGCAACTGGAGCGGCTCATCCGGGAGACCGGTTATCTGAGCGACCGTTTTTCCGGGGCGCACCGGACCGGCCGGCTTGAGGCGGGATCGATCCCTCTGTGGCATTCCCGGCAGCCGCTGTCCGGGAACCGTTTCCTCCTGGCGGGTGATGCGGCGGGGCTGGTGGATCCCGTGACGGGTGAGGGGATCGGCCATGCGACCGTCACAGGCATGCTGGCTGCAGAACAGGTGGCACGCTCCCTCCGGTCAGGTGATTTCTCAGCAACGGCGCTCAGGGAATATGACAAAAACGTGTACCGGATGATCGGCCGCGAGCTCTCCATCAGCAAAACCATCCGGAGGGTAGTGCGACGCCCCTGGCTTTTTGACATGGTGGCGGCCAAAGCGGTCAGAAGCAGAAGGATCCGGAATTCCATCACCCGTGCCATGACCGATATTGAAGCACGCAACAAACTGAGAAGCCCGTTGTTTTACCTTCGTCTGTTCCTGAAAAGATGACTGATAACCTGACAGGCACCGGAAGCAAGAAGGAGAAGGTACGGGCGATGTTCAACAGGATCGCCCCCCGGTATGATTTCCTGAACCGGCTTCTCTCGGCCCGGCGCGATGTGGTGTGGCGCAGGAAGGTGATACGGCTGCTTGAACCCTATCATCCCCTCAGCATCCTGGATGTGGCCACGGGCACTGCCGACCTGGCGATCGAGGCGGCCCGCCTGAACCCCCGGACGATCACCGGAGTGGATATCGCCGCAGATATGCTGGAGCTGGGAAGAAAAAAGATCGCGGCGCGGAAGCTGGATATGATCCGGCTCGAAACCGCCGACGCCGAAAACCTGCCCTTTCCCGACCGTTCATTCGATGCAGTCACCGCCGCCTTCGGGATACGCAACTTCGGAGACCTCGAAAAAGGGCTCAGGGAGATGCACCGCGTGCTGAAAACGGGAGGCGTCGCCGCTATCCTCGAGTTCTCCATGCCTTCGGCACAACCCTTCCGGGGGATTTACCGCCTGTATTTCACCCGCATCCTCCCATGGGTGGGCAGGCTCTTTTCGGGCGATCCCGGAGCTTACACCTACCTGCCCGACAGCGTCTCCGCCTTCCCGGACGGCAAAGCCTTCCGGAAGATCATGGAGTCGGCAGGATTCTCCCGCGTCACCTCCCAAACCATGAGTCTCGGCATAGTCACGGTCTACACCGGCCTCCGGGGCAACGAGTAACCACCGCATGGCCTTTCCGGTTTACATAATCTCCAATAATTGCCCGTCCTTTTTTTTAGTATGTTTGAAGCGCGCAAGCTTCAAACCAGGATCATGGATCATTTCTCCCCACCCTGATGACAGAAAAATTAAAAAGCTATTTTCACAGGGAACCCGATAAATAGTTCATATTCCGAATTCTGAAACAAACAAAACATCCGCATCATGACTATGGATACCCAGGAAACCACCGAAGGCAATCTTTTCCAGGCGCAACTCATCATCGATTTCATCCACCGGCTGTTCATGCATCATGCATTGTGGTACGGGGAGGTACGGCATCAGCTGGGCAGGGAAAAGGCGCTGGAGATTCTGGAAACGGCATGGAGCCGGAGCCTGGAGATACAGATGACGCGGCTGGCCAAGGTACTTGATTTCGAACTCCGGGACGATCTGCCGGAGCCGTTGCTGGGTATGCCGCCGGAGCGGCTGAACGCACTCCTCAACGCCCTGGCGGCCAACTGGCTGGCTACCGACGGGGTGTGGTTCCAGGCGGTGGAGTTCTCCCGTGGCATGAACGACGCCAAACGCTGCAACGACTCCTGCTGGGCACAGTTCTCCCCCTTCGAGGCATGGTCCATCAAGAGACTCCTGGGGCTGGGCGAACGTCCGGGACTGGAAGGACTGAAAAAAGGACTGAAGTACCGGCTTTATGCCTTCGTCAATGAGCAGTCGTTCGCTGAGGAGACGGAGCACAGCTTCGTCTTTCGGATGAATAAATGCCGTGTACAGGACGCCCGGAAACGAAAAGGACTGGCGGACTACCCCTGCAAATCGGGCGGACTGGTGGAGTACACCACCTTCGCCGAGACCATCGATCCCCGCATCCGTACCGAGTGTATCTGCTGCCCGCCGGACGAACACCCGGAACAATATTATTGTGCGTGGAGGTTTGTTGTGGAATAGAAGACAGGAGGTAGGAGGTAGAAGAAGACGGAAGTCAGGAGTTGAGAACTTGCCTGAATTACAGTGCATCATATCTGACCATTTCGCTGGAGAGCAATTCTTTCGTACTTTTGTATTATGAATTGGAGAGACCATATTGAGGCTAATGAAGAGATTTTGAGGGGGAAACCTGTGCTCATAGGAACCCGGATATCAGTCGAGCATGTGATACAGCTTCTGGCCTCAGGCTGGAATGAGCAGCAAATCCTTGACAATTACCCCCGACTTACCAAAATACATCTGCAAGCTGTATTTCAATATATTCAGGAATGCATGAAGGATGGTTTGATGTATCATGAACCCCTGAAATCTGTATAATGAAATTGCTTGCAAACGAAAACTTTCCATTTCAAAGTGTTCGGATATTGAGAGATGCGGGCTACGACATCACAGCAGCCGGAACAGATTTTTCCGGCCGGCTTGATAATGAAATTATAGAAATCGCTCAAAGAGAAAACAGAACGATTCTCACATTTGACAAGGATTACGGTGAACTGATCTTTCGTAAAGGTTATAGGCCACAAGCCGGCGTGATTTTCATGCGATGGGATGACTTTCAACCTGAAGAACCCGGAAGATACCTTATAGAATTATTCAAATCAAAGCAGATTCAATTTGAAGGTTTTCTGACAGTTGTCAGTGTCGGGACAATAAGACAAAGAAAATTTCTATAATCATTTATGTATCTGTTCCTTATAACAAAACAACTCCAACATCGGCAACGAAGGTATCAGATGCCCAGACTTTATAACGATGCTGTTTGATTTTGCCTGTCTGCCTGTCCAACGATTTATCTGCCTTCCTGGAGGAAGACAGGTCGAAGGCATGA
>JAFGHD010000097.1 GCA_016939365.1 Bacteroidales bacterium
AGGTTTGCAAATTTAAACTGTCTGATTTCGTCAGTATATGCTGATCTGTAAGATTTTGCTTCGCCTGCCTGTCATGCCTTCGACCTGCCTTCCTCAAGGAAGGCAGATAAATCGTTGGACAGGCAGACAGGCAAAATCAAACAGCATCAGTATATTCAGGTTAAGAATCTGCCATGGCTGAACAACCTGACGGGCGATTGAGGTATGACCTCCGGGGGGTATCCTCAGGGAAAGAGGATGTTCACGCCGCCATCCGCCATACGGACAGGGGCCTTTTTCCGGGTGCATTCTGCCGTGTCATACCGGATATCCTGGGAGGCGATCCGCAATGGTGCAACGTGGTGCATGCCGACGGCGCAGGGACAAAATCCTCCCTTGCTTACATTTACTGGAAGGAGACCGGCGACATCAGCGTCTGGAAAGGGATCGCGCAGGATGCCATCGTGATGAACACCGACGACCTTTTATGTGCGGGCATCTGCAATGATATGCTGATCTCATCCACCATCGGTCGTAACCGGAACCTGATCCCCGGCGAGGTGATCCGTGCGATCATTTCGGGAACCGAAGAGGTGCTTGAGGAGATGCGTGCGACGGGCACCGGCATCTGGTCCACCGGCGGTGAGACCGCTGATGTAGGCGACCTGGTCAGGACCATCATTGTGGACTCGACTGTGGTATCCCGTACCCGGCGGTCGGACATCATCGACAACAGCCGGATCGGACCCGGTGATGTCATCGTGGGACTGGCTTCCTCGGGTCAGACCATATACGAAAAGGAATACAACAGCGGGATCGGCAGTAACGGACTTACCTCAGCCAGGCATGAGTTGTTCCACAACGAAACCGCCACACTCTATCCCGAGAGTTATGATCCTCTGATGCCATCCCACCTGGTCTATTCAGGCCCCTACCGGCTGACGGAGGATTCCGGAGTTCACGGGATGACAGTTGGGAAGCTGCTCCTCTCCCCCACCCGGACCTATGCACCTGTCATGAAGGCCATCCTCGGCCGGTTCAGACAGCAGATACACGGACTGATCCACTGTACCGGCGGCGGGCAGACCAAGGTACTGCATTTCATCGACCGGGTGGAAGCAGTCAAGGACCGGATGTTTGAGACACCTCCTGTTTTCAACCTCATCCGCGAGGCAGCGGGAACATCATGGGAGGAGATGTACCGTGTCTTCAACATGGGCCACCGGTTGGAAATATATACCGATGAAGACACTGCAGTGAAAATCATCGGGATCGCTTCGGAATTCCACCTTGAAAGCCGCATCATCGGCTTCTGCCGGAGTGCAGAGAAGAAAGCGGTAACGATCCATTCTCCCGGCGGGGTGCTGACATACGGATCATGACTTCTGATACAATACCCTCTCCCAGGAGGCATCTTTCACGTCAGGATCATTTCCCGCGAATAAAAGGAAGGTTGCTGCCCATGCAGGACAGGCCTATTCCATGACCATCAGCTTCCGGGTGATCTCGTAATCGCCTGTGGCAAGACGGCAGTAGTAGATGCCGGCCCTGAGGCTGGAGGCGTTAAAAGTGATCTGGTGCGGGCCGGCGGGTTGCCATTTATCCACCAGTGTGGCCACCTCCTGACCGGTCATGTCGAACACCTTCAGAGAGACCCGTTGCTCAGCGGCAAGATGATATCGGATATGTGTCTCATGCCGGAAGGGATTCGGATAGTTCTGGACGAGGGAGGCAGGGACAGTCATTTCGCCTGAGGTTATTCCTGTGACCTCCGGGGTGATATGGGCATAGTAAACGTCCTGTTCACCGTTGAAGGTGGCGGCCCAGGCCAGATGGGCACCGGTCTCGTCAGAAAACATATCGAAATAGTCACCCATTTTATCCTGCTGCGGCCAGCCGACGTGAGGGTTGAAGGATTCAGAGAGCTTCTGGTTCACGCTGAAGGTTACCCCTCCGTCGTTTGAATAGCAGTAATAGAGGGCCGACCAGACTGATCCGGGGTTGTCGCGGGTGTCGAGCCATACCACGTCGATCCTGCCGTCCGGGGCGACCGACATGGTTCCGAACCATTGGTAGGCATTGTTTCCCGGGTCATCATTCACCCGTATGGGAGCGCTCCATGTCAGTCCGGTGTCGGTACTGCGGGTAAACATCACATCAAGGGGATCGGGATTGCCGTACGGATCTACCGAACAAAGGATGTAGATATTACCGTCATGCGGTCCGCCGCTGGAGTCGACCGTGATGATGGTCTGACCCAGCAGGCCTGATGGGTTGGGGCAATCATAACCACCGAAGCCCATGATCTCACCGTTGAGGTACACATCGCTGATCACATCCCAGGTAGGTAACTGGGTGGAGTCCTGGGCATTGGTCGACAGGGCGAACATGAAATCATAATTATGCACGCCGCATACATAGACGTATCCGTTGTCATCCACCACGGTGGTACCCCAGAAAGGTTCGCCGGTGATGTAGGTGCAGTCTTCAAAACTGGCGCCTCTGTCCACCGATCGCGTGAAGAAATCAGGATAACAGTAACTGTAATAGGCTGTCCAGAACGAATAGATGTTTCCGTCGCCCATTCCGCCAGATTTATCAATGGACATCCACTGCTTGTCCCCACCCTGTGCAAAGACTGCCGGCCCCCAGGTGGCGCCGCCGTCTTCCGACTTGAAGACCTGGCAGGAGTATGTTCCGTTGGAGCTGGTCAGGCTGTTGTAAAAGAAATTGCCAAACCTGTCGGTGCCCAGGACAGGGTCGGAACGGAACACGCCTGGCTCAATGACGCCGGGAAAGGTCCATGACTGACCGCCATCCGTAGTATAGCCAAATCCTGCCTGCCTGAAATTATTGTTGATGGTGTTGAACTGCCGCCATCCAATGACCATGATGCTGTGATCGAGCGGGTTGAATGTGATCGAAGGCTCATTGGCCGCATCCCCCACGATATTATAACCGCCCTGGTCCACATTGACCTGAACGGTAAAAAAACCGGGTGCAGATGCTTTATAGGCGGGTGCAACCTGCCTGTTCTCCATATCCATAGGGACATAGTCATCCTCCACCACTTCCATGCGGGGAACTCCCGTAAGGGCACCCTGTTTGTCCTGATCATCCTGGCTGTGAAGGCTTCTGTAAGGGTACAATGCCACCAGAAGGGTAAGCACAGGGATCATATCACGGATACGGAATGCAATAGACCTTTTCATTACAAGATTTGTTTGATTAGGAAGTAAAAGTACTATTTTATTCATTCCCGATAGATGTATGGCGGATAATTATCCGCTTTTCACGGGGAAAGAAGTTTTTTCAGGGCATCAGGTAGTCGCAGGCAGATTTCAGCGGGGCACCGATCATTTGGGTTAGTGGGTCATGTTTCTCCGGTTTGACCGGGCAAACATTATTGTCCATTTCGCGGTCGATCAGGACAAGAAAGGGGTCGATACCTGCACTAGCCGGCATCCGGTCTGTCACCAGCCTGATGGTTGAAAAAGGTCCGGTGAACAGATGCTTGCGGTAATAAAAGGCCTCACCGGTCTCATCCATCAAACCCACATAAATATAATCACGGATGGGTGCCTCCATCTGGTTACCCACGCTGTCGGCATAGTACTTCCATATTTCAACGTCGAGAAGGGCTTCATACTTACCGTCACCGGCAGGCGAGCAGACGGCTGAAATGATCCTGCTCTCATACAGGGTTATCTTCTTGAACAGGTCATCGACCAGATATCTCAGGCTATCCGGAGCAACCCGTAAAAACTCATTCACCAGGTCGGTTGCCAGTGGAAAAGTGTCGAGCCTGTATCCATACTTCTCAACGATCCGGTTCAAGGCTGCACCCACGGAGTCTTCACCGATATAATCCTTTAAGGCATTCATTACCACCGAGCTTTTTTTGTAGCCTATATAGGACTGTCTTACGGATGATTCGGCCAGTGGCTTCTCTCCTTCCGTGTCGTGCTTGCGCCTTCGCAGGTAGGATTCCATTTCCAGTTTCAGGTAATCCCTCCCCGTCTGGTACCCGAATTTCTTTTCAGTGAGTATAGCCATGACATATTGTGCCAGGGTTTCTGTCAGCATAAAAGCGCCTTCGGCGTGAGCAGGGGTTACGATACCGGCCCACCAGTGATGGGCATTCTCATGTGCCGCAATGCCATAAACGATATCAATATCCCCCTCCTGGTAACGGGTGATAAATCCCTCTGTCTCAACCCAAACGAAGGTGGTCGGGAAATGGCGTGCAGCTCCTTCCGTCATATAGTTCGGTATTTCCACCACCCTCAGCACCCTGTAGGGGTAATCCGAGAAATACCTGTTCCCGTAATCATACGAATCCTTTAATCCCTCAAGAATGCTTTTCAGGTTATAATCATGTCCCGGGTGATAATATACTTCAACACTCACATTGTCATAATTTTCCCTGACGGATTCGTACCTTCCGGAGATGATTGGAATTTCATTCTCAATAATGGTGTCGGATCGGTAATGAAAGATATTCCGTCCATCCTTCTGCCGCCGATCCACCAGGCTGCCGCTTGAAATGACCGTCTGATCGATTGAAGTGCTGATCACTGCCTCGAAGTTCGGCCGGCTGACTGCAAAAATGGCTCGTGTTCTGACGGCATCAGAGGCATCCGGGGCATCAGGTTTGGCCGCGAGCCCAAATTCCTTACGATGCCTGTCATCAAGTATTTCGTTATTGACATTATAGCCGATGACAGGAAAATACGCGGATGAAAAACTGGAAAGAACCAGGCAAGTACCGTTTGCCACGATTTCATTCTTCGGATGGTTCTCTGTAAAACCCCGTGCTTCGATATCATACTGAAACTGCATGGTAAGGGTGTCGCCCGGCTGCAAGGGTTTATCCAGTTCGAAAACACGGAATCCGAATTCCACGGAATGCAGCTTTTTCGTGACCGGCCTGTCAAACCATATGGGCTTCGAGTTACTGAGATTCCAATCGTTCAGATTCACATAGAACTCCCGAATGGATTCATCATGATGATTGAATAACAGATACTCGCCTCTCACTTTCGCAGTCCTATCACCCGGAAACAGATCAACAGTCAGGTTGATACCGAGGATTGTAGGTTGAGGTTTGTTTGAATATCCGGCGAACTTCCTTTCATAATCCGCCTGCATTCTGTGTTGTTTTTTTTCCGGGAAGTATGGATTCAATATGTACTTGTTATACCCGATAAAGAGGCCTGTTACGATGAACATGACGATCAAAACGGACAATCCCTTGATCTGGTTTCCGGTAAGGTTTGATCTCATATGCCTGAACCTGAGCCGGATTGAATTTTCAGCGGTCCTTCTCCAGAGCAGGATGGTCAACCAGGCGAGGACAGCTCCGAAAAACAGCCAGTATATTGTGTACCAAAAGATCATTTGGCCATAGTGCCCGAATCCATTCAGATTGGAATAGATGAAATCAGGGACGCGCCCGTAACGGAACAAATGATCATCAAATCCGGATACTCCGAAAATGATCAGATCGGCCGTAAAAAACAATGCAGACCAGAGAAATCCGATGTATTTGTTTGGGCTGAGATTCTGTATAAAAAGGACCACGACGGCCATGTGCAGAAAAACAAAGAAATCGACCCCAAAAAGCTGCCGGATGTACAATCCGGGCTCGACCTCCCTGAAATCGAGGATGAACATCTGGGCAAACATACCGGAAAGCATGGTCAGCAACAGGTAAAAAACATAGATACCTGAAAGGGTAAGCAGTTTGCTCGTATAGCCGAACCAGTTGGGGATGGGCAACGAATTGATGATTTCATCGGTTTGGTGATCCTTGTCTTTCCAGACAAGTATTCCCCCGAAAAATATAGTCATCGGCAGCATATATATCCAGATATGGATGGTCTGGCGGAGAAACCATGAGGTAAAAGGGTACATATGACCGGATTGGTTCCCCAGTCCCCCGATGAAATTGGTCACGATCTCAGTCAGCGCAAGCAATGTCAGTATGATAAAGGCAGGATGAATGATGATGCGCCTGAAATCCCTCCAAGACACCGATATGCATTGTGACAGGCCGAAGAATTTATTGCCTTTCAGGGAAATTTCGGGAGGCCGGATATTGTAGTCTGTCAGAGCTGTATTATCTGAAACGACAGGAGTTTTTCCATTTCTTTTTTCAATGATGCTGACGAATTCGAATTTCCTGAATGTTACCCACAAGATGGACACAGCCACAGAGAGCCAGATGATTCGGTTCACGGCAAACACCCCGTTTACCGGTATGAGCAGGTTGTTCATATCTGTAACGGTCCAGTATTGGGTGGAAACGATGAGACCCGTGATGCCGAACGGATCGAGAAGCACCTTCAGGGTCTCATTGTCCATCCGGTGGAGCATCACTTCCAGGACGGCAAAAACGCCGAGGAAAGCTATTCCAGCCAGGTAGGTGGCTATCATCCTGCGCGTCAGGGTCGCCAGGGAAAACATGATCCCGCCCATCAGCAGAAGATTCGGGACAATGAGAAGGATCAGCGGCAAAAGGTATGTTCCCGGCCTGAAGGGACCTGAGTAACGGGGATCGAGGAAGGCGAGCCCGGCTTCAAAACCGAAAATGATTCCCAGGAAGAGGATCAGGTTGGCCAGATAACTGCCGGCAAACCTGCCTCCCAGGTATTGGAGCTTGCTGATCGGCCTGGTGAATATCAGCTCATGTATATTGACTTCGAAATCCTTGGCCACAGCCCTGCCGATGATCACCATAGTGAAAAGCAGGCCGATTACACCCAGGTTGGTCATCATCCGGGCGATAATAATGGGTGCGTTATGCCATTCCTTCCCGTGAGCAACACCCATGACCTGGGTATAGGGATCGGTGGTCAGCGTAAAGAGTAAAGTAGCGGAGAAAAAGATCAAAAAAAAGATGTAAAACGCAGGGCTCTTCAGATTCTTCCGCAGTTCCAGAAAAAGTATCCTGATCAGCATGATCCTTGGCTTTTGAGGGGTTATGACCTTGTGGATAACGTATAGAAATAAACATCCTCGAGGATGGGTTCAACCGCCAGGAAGTCGTCACCAGGATTTGATCCGCTGTAGATCCTTACGATCGTTTTCCCAGCGAACAGGCGGGTTGAGATCACATGATAGTTTTCACTGAAGGTTTCCATATCGATCCCCGTCGCATCCATTTCCCATATTTTATTCTCAAATTCACTGATGATCTCGCCCGGAACGGTCTGCAACAAAATCCTGCCCTTGTCGATAATGGCCATATTGGTGCAGAGGTTGCTCACGTCGTCGACGATATGTGTGGAGAGGATCACGATGATATCCCGGCCGATCTCAGCCAGAAGGTTATGAAAACGTCTTCTTTCGTAAGGATCCAGTCCGGCGGTGGGCTCATCCACGATCAGCAGCTTCGGATTTCCGAGCAATGCCTGCGCAATGCCGAAACGTTGCTTCATGCCTCCGGAGAAAGTGCCGATCCTTTGTTTCCGCGCCTCCCAGAGGTTGACTTTCTTCAGGATATATTCCACCATTTGTGCACGTTCCCGTTTGTTGGAAATACCTTTCAACAGGTTGAGGTGGTCCATCAGATCCATTGCCCTGTCTTTGGGATAGAAACCGAATTCCTGCGGCAGGTATCCCAGTATCTGCTTCAGATCGTGCTTCTGTTCCAGGATGTTCAGGTCGTCAAGCCAGATATCTCCATCATCGGCCTCCTGAAGTGTGGCTATCGTCCGCATCAAAGTGGATTTACCGGCTCCGTTGGGTCCCAGCAATCCGAACAACCCGCTGGGGATGGTCAGTGAAACGTTCTCCAGCGCCCTGACCCCGTTGGAATAGGTCTTCGAGAGGTTGTTGATCGTTAAGTTCATTTTTTCAGATTTGAGAGGTTTTTCCTGATGCAAAACTGGTTCCTTCGTCAGACCCATGAAAATTAATGTGATCAAAAGCCAGGATTAGTGATATACTGGCTTGCCGGGGTGATGAAACGTACTTGTCACATTCATTGGCGAAAATGCATATTAATGAATTACTTTGCATTGTGAAAACGCTGAAACTGGCAAGAAGTATCCTGTTCAACCTCTCCTTCTGGCTGTTTTTATGGCTGATCTTCGGTTTTTCCATCATGCGGTTCGAACCCACATGGGATTCCTTCAGGATATCGGCGCTGGTGATTTTCCCTCTGATCATCCCGGTATTCATACACGATTTCCTGTTCGATTATTTCATCATCAGGAAAAGATACCTTCTTTATATACTTTTCACCACTTTGCTGGTGTTGTTCTTCGGATACATCATCGGCGAACTGCAGCATTATTTGGAACCTGAAGGGAGTTCCGAAACCTATGGCGCCCTCTTATTCATGATGATCCTCTATACAGGGGCAAGGTACTTCAGGATCGGTACTCAGCAGCGAATCCGTCTCAAAGAGGAGGAAGAAAAGCGTATGAAAGCCGAGATGGAGCTGAAAGAGATGGAGATCAAACAGGTCAATGCGGAGCTCAACTTTCTCAGATCCCAGATCAATCCCCATTTCCTTTTCAATTCACTGAACAGTATCTATGCACTTATTCTGAACCATTCGGAGCTGGCCTCAGATGCGGTAATGAAGCTGTCGGACCTGATGCGGTACCTGCTGGACAGTTCAAAAAAACGCAAGGTACTGGTCAGTCATGAGATCGATTTTCTCCGGAATTATATTGACCTGGAAAAGATCAGGCTGGGAAGGAAGGTGATCGTCCACAGTTGCTTTACGGGTGATATGAGCGGAAAGACCATCTCCCCCCTTTTACTGATCCCTTTCATTGAGAACTGCTTCAAGCACGGGATCAGCGTGATCTCATCCGACAATGACATTGAGGTCTCTGTCGAGGTAATGGAACATTCATTGAAGCTCAGGACATCGAACCGGATCGCACCGGCCAGGGCCGGAGGGCTGCCATCCCGGCCAGGCACGGGTATCGCGAATGTAAAAAAACGGCTGGAGTTGCTGTACCCGGGAAAACACGGTCTGGATATCCAAACGGCGAACGGTATGTTTGTTGTAAATTTATCCATCACAATCTGATACGTAATGAAGATCAGATGTCTTATCGTTGATGACGAGACACTGGCCCAGGATGTCATCGAGAAGTATATTTCCGCTATACCCACGCTGGAGCTGGCCGGCAAATGCGACAGTGCGGTTGAAGCCATAGCCTACCTGCATGATCATCCCGTCGATTTACTTTTTCTGGACCTGAACATGCCGGGGCTGGGCGGGCTGGAAATGTTGAAAACGCTTACGAATCCGCCCTGGGTAATCCTGACGACAGCCTATTCGGAGTATGCCCTGGAGAGCTACGAATACGGTGTGGCCGATTACCTGCTGAAGCCCATCAAGCTGGAACGTTTCATCAAGGCCGTCAACAAAGTGGCGGCATCGATCGCAGGAAGCCCGGGACAAACAGTATCCGGCGCCAGTCACGAATCTTTATGCATATTCATCAGGGAGGATCAGGTAACCTTCAGGATAAACACAGAAGACATCCTTTTTGTGGAAGCGTATGGTAATTACCTGAAGGTTCACACACCTGAAAAAACCTTTGTAAGCCGGGAGACCATGCACGACATGGAAAAAAAGCTGCCTCAGTCCGGGTTTTTCCGTGTACATAAGTCGTTTATTGTTTCTCTTGAACGGATTGACCGTATCCAGGGCAACAGGATACACATCAGGGACCGTGAAATCCCCATCGGTGAAATTTACAAGATGGCATTGAAGCAAAGGGTTGGGAGCAGGGAATGAAATCTGAATTTCAAACGGTATCTTCATTGGATTGCTGAAAATACCGGGGCCGCCCCTGAAAACCGGGGCGGCCCCGTACATTCAACAAAACGGGCAGAACTATTGCTTGACAACTTTACGGACGGAGAGTGCTCCCCGATCATCCCGGATGACAAGGGTATACAGGCCCGCTTTCAGTCCTGAGACATCAAGTGCAACAACCTGATTCCCGCTGCCGCAATCCCGGATGCTTTCCATAGCCGTCTGACCCCTTTGGTCCACCAAAACGAAAGAGACATTTTCAGCCCTGACGGGCGCAATCTCGATCATGACCATATCCGATGCCGGGTTGGGGAATATCCTTCCCACCCAATCACCTGTGGCGGACAGTCCTTCACCGGTGGCCAGGGTGATCTCGTTGCCGGTGATGATGAAGAGAATGTCCGTAACAGAAGGATGGTCCTCGTCAATGGTCACATAGGCAGGGGAGGAATATTTGCCGGTCACTTCAGCCATAACCGTATAGGTACCATAAGCCAGTTCCGGGAAGATGAATGAACCGTGGGTATCGGTGTATTCACAGGAGAGCATTTGTCCCTGGGCGTCCATCAGCAGTATCTCCACATGCTGCACCGGGAAGGATTCAGGCATTCCCGACCCATCCTTGTGTATCTCCCCGGCGATCGTTCCTGAACCCGGTGAAGCGCCGCTGATGGGTATCATGTGCACATCGGCATTCCAGATGTTGCTCTGCAGGTTGATGACCGAGGCATTGATCCAGTTCGGCACGCTGACGTAATAGGTGGGTATGTAAAGATTATACAGCGGTGAATTGGGGCTGAGTTCGGCTTTCAGGATGTAGGTGCCTTCCTCGAGCTGGAAGAAATCGTAATAACCGTATTCGTGGATGAAGCTGGCAAACACATCGATGATCTGGCCGTTCTCCACCCTGTAGAGATAGGCAAATCCCTCATCGATCGGGAAGTTTCCGGCATACACCGTACCGCCGAGGTTAAAGTACCCGGAAGCATCAATGACCACCGAGTCGCACCAGGTATCGCAGCAGTAGCTGCACGCGCTGGTTACGGTGAGGCAGACGAAGTAGGTACCCTGAGCGGCATAGGTATGAACGGGGAACTGATCGGGCGAGGTGGTACCATCGCCGAAATCCCAGAACCAGGTGGCAAGATTCCCCTGTGACTCGTCATTGAA
>JAFGHD010000098.1 GCA_016939365.1 Bacteroidales bacterium
ACAGGTGCCCGACTAAGCCAGACCTGAATCTGCTCTGTTCTCTGTAGGCACCGTCGGGCAAGCCAGATTAGTCAAAATCGCCCCGGCTTTGAAGTGGCCGGGGCGATTTTGTTACTAATCTGAGCATCCCGACATACGCCGCAGGCGGATCGTCGGGGTGCCGAACTTGAGTTAATAGTGGAAAGTTAAAAGTGGATAATTAATAGTCTGGTATTGATATATTTGATATTCTCGATGTATATAGTATGTCCCGAACTCCGGATTGTGGGGGGATAGACTGTTTATTCGTTGAGGTGTTGAAAAATAAGTAAGAGACAATTAAAATCTCCAATTGTTATGGATTTTTTACCATTCTTCCAGATGCCTTTTTTATGATTGTCGACTAAAGCGCAAACCTAAAATACCTTTGGCCTGAATTCAGGCGCATTGACTATGGAAGCACTGTTCCCTGCCGCCCTGATCACAAACAGTCCCTGGTTCTCAGCCATTTTTTTGCTGCCTGCATCGGCGCGAAGATAGGCGATAGCGCCATAAACCGTTTGATCTTTGAGCTTCGACATCCAAGTCCTTGCCTGGCTGAGCTTGTATATAAACTCTTTCACATCTGCCGGTTTCAGGGTGGTTTTTACCTCCACAATAACCACTTCTGATCCGTTTTCTGCGAGGATATCAAACTCATAGCTGGTACCCCGGTAGTTTCCGGTGATCCTTTCCGAGGTCTGCATCACAGAAATTCCCCGCTCATTCAGTAAGCGTATCAAATCCCCTTCTACCAGCGATTCAATCATTTTTCCCCATTGTGAAGTGAACAACCCATGCAATTCTCTCAATTTCCTGTCTGTCTCCTTGAACTGCATGTCGGTTTCCTTGAACTGCCTGTCGGTTTCCTTGAACCTTCGGTCGGTTTCCTTGAACTGTCTGTCAGTTTCCTGAAACTTCCTATCCGTTTCGCAAAACAGTTGCCATACAGTTTCAAATGTCAGCGGTTTCCTGTATTGCTCCAGAGGTTCGCTGATTTGACCGGATTTCTTTTTAGGACTCATCGGATTGCAATTTGAAACAAAGATAGTGTTTATCCCTTTCATATATGTCATACAGGTTAATATTCCTGAATCTTGCTGTGATTGGAATCTCCCATCGCACGGACATTGTTTGCCGGGCTGCCTGTTAAGCCTGGATAAGCAGGAACATCCAACGTATTTGTAATTTCGGACACCAAACAAATAATCAGATAAACGAAAAAGAGGTAAGTACATTTAATGATCCGGCAAGTTGCAAAACCGATGAAGGGGCTTTCCTTACTCCCGCAAATTATCTTCAGTGCAGCGGGTCGGCACCAGGCACCTTGCGGTGAACCACCTGCCCTTCAGGCTGTCAGGGGGAATGACATTCCCGAGCACATCCAAATACGCACCCCGGCTGTTCCGGCTGATCATCATCATTTTTCCATGGATCACCGAATCGATGACTGCCTGATAAATCGTTTTTCGTCCGAAGGATGAGTGGAGCCGTCCGATACGGAGCCCACGGCAGTTATTGAACAGGTCCATTTCGGTGTCTGCGTGGTCATGGGCAGGGTTCAATCCCTTCCGTATTGCCCTTTGCCAGGCAATCCGGTTGCCCTTTTCATGGGCCACTCCAAGCCTCCAGGCTTTCTGCCACCTCATCTCACGCGACATCAAAGCCATCCATGAAGCATGCCGGAAAGCATCCAGGCAACCTCCATACTTTTCTCCGTCCAATGTCCCCTCCATCCGGATACTGTCTGTGATCCTTAGGGTTTCAAGGGTGATATAGTACGCTGCAGGAGCCACAAACGGATGCAAGATTGCCCACCACTTCACCGGCCGGCTGATCCGGTCCCAGCGCAACTGTTCAGAAGCCTCCTGTCCATGCAGGGTGAAGCCGTGGAGCGTGATGAGAAAACAAACAGCCGGAACACAGGCTTTCAGGCACCTGGCCAAAATATCTGAATAAATCATCAGAAATAACGGCTGATCTCCTCCTTCAGAAAGTCAATGGCCTGCTGGATGGGATTTTTCTTCCGGGCTGACCATTGCTCCATGATGATCCCGGCAAACCGGGTTGTGTCGTCGTTCTCACCCAGCGATGCCGCCGCAGTATTGATCGTCCGGATCATCTCCTCCCTGGCATTGCG
This sequence comes from Bacteroidales bacterium, assembly GCA_016939365.1. Taxonomy (GTDB): domain Bacteria; phylum Bacteroidota; class Bacteroidia; order Bacteroidales; family JAFGHD01; genus JAFGHD01. Next base: position 2,159 of record JAFGHD010000098.1, read on the forward strand.
GATCATCTCCCATCCCGTTCCGGTGATATAGAGTTGCTGTGTGATGTTATGGTCAAACTCCTCCCTGATGGTCTGGATCATGGCGGTCTGCATCTCCAGGGGTTTCATACCCTGCTTGCTAACCCTCAGGATCAGGTTTTGCGGAGAGATCCGTTCCAGGAAAAGCACCATTCGCTCGTAGGACTGCAGCCTGACCGGAGTGATCAGCTTCTGGGCAGCTGATTTTAATTCCATAAGTTGCTTTTTTTGCTCATTCTCAAGATAGGTCCTGAGCAGGTAATATACCACCACGATGACGATCACAGCAGGCAGAAGGTATTTTATGATCTCAATCAGGTCGTTCATATCAGATTCGATCTTGCGTTCCGAGGTTAAAGGTATAAATTTCAGGAAATCTCATTGTGAATCCAAAAACATAAAATCCATACCTTTGTCCACTTTCAAAAACGTTGAATCCATTCATAAATCAACCAACATGTCTGTCTTATCGGAACGCATCAGGAACCTGACAGCATCTGCCACGCTGGAGATGGCGCGCATAAGCCGGGAACTCAGGGCACAGGGTGTCAATGTGATCGACCTCAGTATCGGAGAGCCTGACTTCAATACACCGGAATGCGTCAAGGAAGCCGCCAAAAAGGCCATTGATGACAACCACACACACTACACACCAGTATCCGGATTGGCAGAGCTCAGAAAAGCCATCGCCGCCAAGCTGAAGAATGAGAACGGCCTTGATTACGATCCGGTTCAGATCGTGGTCTCCAACGGTGCCAAGCAATCGATCGCCAATACCATGCTGTGCCTGGTCAATCCGGGTGAAGAGGTGATTATTCCTGCCCCCTACTGGGTGTCATATACCGAGATCGCCAAGCTGGCAGGAGCAGTGGTGAAAGAGCTGTTTGCCTCCATCGATAACGATTTCAAGGTCACTCCGGATGAGTTGGAGGAAGCGATCACACCAAAAACCAAGATTTTCATTTTCAGCTCCCCCTGCAATCCGACCGGTTCGTTTTATACCAGGAAGGAGCTGGAGGGTCTGGCCGGGGTCTTCGAGAAGCACCCGAATGTATACATTATCTCAGATGAAATCTATGAATACATCAACTTCACCGGCAAGCATGAAAGCATGGCTCAGTTTGAAGCCATACGCGACCGCGTGATCACCATAAACGGTGTTTCAAAGGGCTACGCGATGACAGGATGGCGTATCGGGTACCTGGCTGCAACCAAAGAGATCGCCAAGGCATGTGACACCCTTCAGGGTCAGATCACATCCGGTGCATGCTCCATATCCCAGTATGCATCCCTAACGGCATTTAACGGTATCTCCTGTACCTCCCGAGAGGTGCGTACCATGGTTGATGAATTCAGAAAACGCAGGGATGCCATCATTGACCGACTCAGTACCATTCCGGGGATCAGGACCAACGTTCCGGCAGGCGCTTTTTACATCTTTCCCAATATCGCAAGCTATTTCGGAACCCGCAACGGGAAATACCACATCTCGGATGACCGGGATCTCAGCATGTACCTGCTCGGTGAGGCACATGTCAGTGTCGTTCCCGGCTCGGCATTCGGAAACGGAAACTGCATCCGGATATCCTATGCCACTTCCATGGAAAACCTGACGGAAGCGATGGACCGCATCTCAGAGGCGCTCTCAGCCCTGAAACAATGATCCTTGAAGGGTCACTCCTGTAACCACAGCACTTACTGGTACGTAAGACCCACTATGTTCACCGACAGCGAGATCAACGGGATCCTGGAATCCTTCAGCCGGCTGAAGGTGCTGATCATCGGGGATGTGATGGTGGATGCATACCTGTGGGGCAGGGTGGAACGCATCAGCCCTGAAGCGCCCGTACCCATCGTCGCTGTAAGCCGCAGGGAAAGCCGGCTGGGAGGGGCCGCGAACGTTGCACTGAATGTGAAGGCCTTGGGTGCCACACCAGTCCTTTGTTCCGTCATCGGAAACGATGCCAGGGCTGAAGAATTCAAAAGACTCATGGGTATGGAAGGCCTGCCGTTGCACGGGCTGATTCAAAGCAACGGGAGGATCACCACCACCAAATTCAGGGTGATCGGCAACCAGATGCAAATGCTGCGGGTGGACGAAGAGATCACCGATCCCATCAGTGAACCGGATGAAAAAAGACTTCTGGAACGTTTCCGCGAGATCATCCGGACTGAAAAAATCGACGTGATCATCTTCCAGGATTATGACAAAGGGGTTATCACTCCCGGCCTGATCGCCGAAGTTTCCCGGGAGGCTGAAGCGGCTCAGATTCCTGTTGCCGTCGATCCGAAAAAAAGAAACTTCAGGGCCTATCAGGGCGTGACGCTGTTCAAGCCCAACATCAAGGAGCTGAAAGACGGCCTGGGGATGGAGCTCTCACCAGACTGTCAGTCCGATTTAAACCACGCTTCGGATCAACTCCGAATACTTCAGAAAGCAAAGATCATTATGGTAACTCTTTCCGACAAAGGAATATATATCAACTTCCCGTCATCAGATCATTGGGAATCCCGCATCATACCTACGCGGGCAAGGTCTGTTGCCGATGTCTCAGGAGCCGGAGATACGGTGATCAGTATCGCAGCCTGCTGTCTGGCGATCCGGCTCGATCCCGTGAAAATGGCAGCCCTGGCAAACCTTGCCGGAGGCCTCGTATGCGGGGAAGTGGGTGTGGTGCCCGTCAACAGGAAAACCCTGCTTGAGGAAGCTCAGAAAATCGGCAAATGACCACCAATGGCAGGGATAAATATGAAGGTAACCAACTGGCTGTTGAAGGTCTGCAGAAAAATATTCCTTACATTTGCTTGAGTAATATTCACCGGGAACAGACGTTTAAACATCCACAAAACCATCCATCATTGAATCTGGCCAGGGTCTTAAGTGCTCTTATTCTGCTGATACCGTTGCTTTTCCATGGAAAAGCGGCGGCACAGGCCCGGGTCGAAAATATGCCGGTGTACGACTTCGCCAGGTACCACTTCGGATTCATCCTGGCGGTGAACCAGATGCATTTTACCATCAAACCGGTGGCCAGTTATCAGGACATTTTGTACGATTCCACCTATGTATATGACATTTCAGCCGATTCAGGCAGGCTGTATTCCATTGAACATCAGCCTACTCTGGGATTCACCGTCGGCATCGTGGGGAATCTGCGTCTTGGAGAGTATTTTGACCTCAGGTTCATTCCTTCCCTGAGTTTTGGTGAAAGATATCTCAATTACCGGATCCTCAAATACAGGAATGGTGAGGAATCGCTCCTGGAAATAAGAAAGGACATTGCTTCAACCTATATCGATCTGCCGTTGCATGTTAAGTATAAGTCGAAACGCCAGGGTAACTTCAGAGCATATATCCTGAGCGGTGCCAGTTACAGGCTCGACCTGGCATCCGAAGCCAAAAAGAAAAAGGAGTCCGCACAGGTGGTGGTTAAACTGAACCGCCAGGATATTAATTTCGAAGCGGGTGTCGGTTTCGACTATTATTTTGAATGGTTCAAGTTCGGCACGGAGATCAAGATGTCATATGGAATCCTGGATATCCTGAAAAAGGAACAGAACATATACACTGACGGCATCGAAAAACTGACATCCAAGATATTCCAGGTGTCTTTCACCTTCGAATAACCGGATCCTGTTTTCCATGAAAGAGCAAGAAAAAAACCTGGAACTTTTCAGCACCCTGGTCAGAAAAGCCACCCTGAAACAATTGGTATACCGTAACACGCTGGAATACCTTAAGCTTCTCAAGGATACGATGAACCGCCTCTCGGTTCAGTACCTTACGCTGGAGGATCCCGAAAGCAAAAAGATCCCGTTTCTCTACAGGGATCGCGGGGAGTTTGAAGCTGAGCTGAAATTCGCAGGTGACACGTTGGTTTTCATGATGCACACCAATGTGTTCGAGTTCTCAAGATACCATGAGGTAATGAAAACCACGTACATCCAGGAGGACAAGGATCGCTCCTACTGCGGGATCATCAACATTTTCAATTTCCTGAGCGACTCCTTCAAGTACAACCGCCTCAACGATATCGGATACCTGATCGGAAGGGTGTTCATCAACAAGGACAAACATTATTTCATTGAAGGGAAGCGCGAAATCGGTTTTCTTTACAACAACTTCAACAGTTCCGTGATGACCGAAGAGGCAGCCACCGAGATCATCCGTTCCGCCGTGCTCTATACCATCAACTTCGACCTGCTGACCCCGCCTTACGACAATATGAAAGAGGTCTCGGTACAGGAGTTCCGCGATGTGCTGGACTCCATGCAGATCAAAACCGGCAAGAGGCTGGGATTCAAATTCCAGGCAGACCAGCAGTAGCCAAAGGGATTGCAAATGTTTTAAGAGCAAAGTTTGCTGTTAATAAAAATTCAATTACCTTTGCACCCCGTTAATGAAAAAGGAGTCGTTCTTTTTTCCCAATAACGGCCCGTTCGTCTAGGGGTTAGGACGCCAGGTTTTCATCCTGGTAACAGGGGTTCGATTCCCCTACGGGCTACTGAAACCGTCTCCGGCGACGGCTTTTTATGGCATGTGGAAAGTCTATGTGATCCGCAGCGAAAAATCCG
>JAFGHD010000099.1 GCA_016939365.1 Bacteroidales bacterium
AGCATATTTCAGACGATAAATGTCTGAATTTTAAAACTGACGAAATCAGACAGTTTAAATTTGCAAACCTGATTTCCGTCAGTATATACATGTTGGTTGTGCTCAATGCCCCCTCAGATATTGCTCACCGTTCCGTGAACTTCGCCCTGCCCGCGGGACTGCCGGCCTTGTGAGTTCATAGTCTTTCACCATCAATAAGAGTCCCGACGGACACACCTCGCTCGCATTCAAAAATGTTTATATTTGGCGCACGGAGACATTGAACCCGGTTGAAAATGAACATACCCGGCGATCAGACAGGAAGGTCCGCACTCATCCGGAAGAAAACCGGAGAAGCAACCCTGCCTCTGCTTGCCTGGATCAAAAGGAGAATGCTAAACAACTTCTTCACGGACCGGCTGCAGGTCACCACCATCGACACCCTGCGGATCATGTATTTTCTCATCTTCCTTATTGCCTGGCTCTTCACCGAGGCCGGAAGGAATTACTACCGTCCCTATATCTACGACCACGATCTTCATGATTTCGGCTTCGCGGATACCATCGGCAACCTGGGCGGTATCATCGTCGAGATTTTTTTCGGCCTGGCACTCGTCAATGCCACACGGAAAAAGGGATTGCGCGTGATCACTTTCCTCGTCACGCTCTGTATCCTCTATGAAAGTTTCCAGCAATACCTCCCCCACAAGGTGTTCGACTGGAAAGACATCATCGCCACTCTCATCGGCGGGTCGGTCGCACTGATCCTCTTCCTGAACATGCCCAGGATGGTCGGACGCAACCAGGTGATACACCGGTTTGCAGGAACTGAAAGATACTGGTTTACAAAACAGACATCGGGAAAGAGAATGAGTTGGGAGTTGTTTACTCATGTAGAAGACAGGAGTTAGAAGACAGGAGTTAGAAGCAGTAAAAAGTGGCTGATGGTTTACAAACAGTGAAAGAGATGAAAAAGGCAATCATACCGGCTGATATACAGGAGAAGGCGAACCGGATCATAGACCGGTTCAATGAATCCGTTTTTCAGAAGGGCAGTGAAAATCAATACCATGCGAAATTCCAGGGGGCCTTCCTGTATCTGTACAGAAGGGAAGGCGATGCGGATGGTCCGGTCGCCCGCCTGACATATACCGGGGATTTTGAACGCTGGGAATTTGCCATTTTCCGGTGGAGCGTGGAGCGTTACGATCCCGGTGAAGATGAATTCCCGGGATTTCAATACCTGGACGGGACCATCGAAGGAGCGATTAAAGCCGGACATGCGGCCTATCCACCGGACTGGAGCCCTTTCGATCCCGGTGTTGGAAAAGGGGGATTATTTTTTGATGATGGTACCCCATTCAATCCCGACCTGTATCCCAAACCCGAATTATGCCTTACTTGTATGTACAACAATGATGGAGACCCAGAAGAACAGTTGCTCTGCAACCTGAACCGGATGGGCCAGCTGGGTGCGGACGATTTCATCTGTCATGCCTACAAGAAAAAACGAAAATAATGACTCGTGCTGTAACTCATACTGAAACTCTTGCTGCGACTCTTACTGTGATTCCGGCTCAGTGTTAATTTTCCGGTCGATTTAATTTTTTTTCAAAAAAACTTGACAAAGCCATATTTATTGTTTTATCTTTGACCGACCGTTCAGTCATATTTTTTACAGAATTATTTACTGAACATTCATTCAAAGTCAAGGCCATGTCACCACGCACCGAAAACCAATACGAACAGATACGTGAAAACCGTAAGCATCAGATCATGCACGTGGCCCTGGAACTCTTCGCAGAAAAAGGATACTCCACCACCTCCATCAATGCGATCGCATCCCGTGCCGGGATATCGAAAGGATTGATGTATAATTATTTCAGCAGCAAGGAAGCGCTGCTCAGGGAGATCGTCCACTCCGGCATGGCAGAGCTGATGGATGTCTTCGATCCCAACAAGGACAACTTCCTCACGGATGAGGAATTCGTCTTCTTCATCAACGAATCATTCCGCATCGTACAAGACAGGAAATATTTCTGGAAGCTTTACTTCGCCCTGCTGGCACAGCCGGCTGTGCTGAATGTCTTTGACAACAGGCTCCGGGACACGGTCTTACCGCTTATCAGGATCATGACGGACTACTTCCGGAGGAAGGGCTTCACCGACCCCGAGTCGGAAGCCTTGCTGTTCGGCGCGCTGATGGACGGTGTTGCACTGAATTATCTTTACGACCCGGAGCATTTCCCCGTAGAAAAAATCAAGAAAGTCATCATAGAAAGATTCGGATAAATAAAAAACGACTGTCATGAAAACATTCTTCTGTATCCATTGTGCTTGGTTCATACCTGCCCTGATTTATGCCCAGGCACAGGCGCCTGATCCCACGGCAATCATCAGGGAAGCTGACAGCCAGGTCCGCGGGGAGACCATGCAGGGCACCATGGAGCTGAAGATCGTCAGGCCGGATTGGGAACGTACCATCAGTTTGAAAAGCTGGTCAAAGGGTGACGATGATTTCATGATCTATATCACCTCTCCTGCCAAGGAGAAGGGCCAGGTATTCCTGAAACGGGGTACCGAGATGTGGAACTGGGTGCCTTCCATCGAACGGATGATCAAGATACCCCCTTCGATGATGATGCAATCATGGATGGGATCCGATTTCACCAATGACGATCTGGTGAAACAGTCCTCGCTGGTGAAGGACTACGAACACAGGCTGGATGGTGAAGAGACCGTCCGGGGCAAAAAATGTTACCGGATCGTTCTGACTCCCAAACCCGAAGCGCCGGTGGTGTGGGGCAGGATCATCGCCTGGATCACCGTTGAGGGGCATCATTTCTGGAAAAACGAATACTACGACGAAGATGATGTGCTGATCAACGAGGAAAATGCATACGACCTGAAGGATGTCGGCGACAGGGTCATCCCCACCCGTCATGAGATCATCCCGGTGGATAAGCCCGGCCATAAAACGGTGATGGTGATCGGACAGGTGACCTATAACGGTCCCATCGCAGATGATTTCTTCACCCAACAGCAAATGAAGACATTGAAATAACCCGGCCCATGAAAACGATACTCAGACTGGCCTGGAGGAACCTGTGGCGCAACCGGATGCGTACCATGATCACCGTGGCCGCCGTGTTCTTCGGCGTGCTGCTGTCCGCATTCATGAGCTCCATGCAGGAAGGATCCTACGACAATTATATCGATACCATCGTCAACTACTTCACCGGGCACCTGCAGATCCACAAACAAGGGTACTGGGACGAACAGACCATCAACAACACCTTCGAAATG
>JAFGHD010000014.1 GCA_016939365.1 Bacteroidales bacterium
GGTATACCCTCCCCGGCCTTCTTTCTGATAACGGTCAGATTGCGGATGCCTTCCACATCAAATGCCTGGGTGTCCACAAAGTATTTCATTGCCCGGTCGGGTACATACCCCACGAGGCCGGCAGCGGGATAGACCGCCAGGGAGGTACCCACAATGATGAGGACGTCGGCAGCGGCTACGGTTCTGCAGGCAGGCTCGAACATGGGCACAGCCTCGCCGAACCACACCACATGAGGTCTCAGCTGGTATCCCTTCTCACATTTGTCGCCCCATTTCAGTTCCCAGTGCTTCAGGTCGTAAACCAGATCCGGGTCACCGGTACTCCTGGCTTTTTTCAGTTCCCCGTGCAGGTGAAGCACCGATCGTGAGCCTGCACGTTCATGCAGGTCGTCAACATTCTGGGTGACGACATGCACATCAAACTTCTCATCCAGTCTGACCAGAGCCTTGTGGGCGGCATTGGGCTGAGATTCATAGAGCTGTTTCCTGCGGATATTATAGAATTCCAGGACCAGGAGCGGATTGCGGTTCCAGGCTTCGGGGCTGGCCACCTCTTCAAACCGGTAGTTTCTCCAGAGTCCGTTGTGGTCACGGAAGGTCTGGATACCGCTCTCGGCACTGATACCGGCACCGGACAGCACTACGATCCTCTTCATGCAGGTGCTTGTATTGACAGATGAATCTATGCATCTTCATCAGGAAGGTTGACAATCAGGTCAGGAACAAGGGGCTATTTGAACAGCTTCAACTCGTCCAGGGCCTTCATTGACTTTTTCACGGAATTGGCCGATTCCTGCACCATTTTCTTCTCCTCCTCATTGAGCTGCAATTCAATGATCTGATCGATTCCGTTTTTACCCAACTTCACCGGTACACCCATATAGATATTTTTCAGGCCATATTCACCCTGTAAATATGCGCAGCAGGGAAAGATACGCTTCTGGTCATCGACAATGGCCTCCACCATCTGGGCAGCGGCAGCACCGGGTGCATACCATGCGGAAGTACCCATAAGGTTGACCAGTTCACCGCCTCCGAATTTGGTGCGTTCCACGATCTTGTCGATCTCTTCCGGTGCCAGCAGTTCATGGATGGGAATGCCGTTCACCGAAGTGTACCGGGGCAATGGCACCATGGTGTCCCCGTGTCCTCCCAGGGACAAGGAGAGAATATCCTTGGGCGAGACATTGAGCGCTTCGGCAATGAACGCGCGGTAACGTCCCGTATCCAGGATGCCTGCCATGCCGAACACTTTGTGGGGGGGTTTGTTGGATGCCAGGAAAGCACAGTAGGTCATCACATCCAGAGGATTCGACACGATGATGATGATGGCATCGGGAGAATACTTCACGATCCTTTCGGTGACCTCCTTGACGATCACCGCATTGGTCTTGATCAGATCATCCCTTGACATTCCGGGTTTCCGCGGCACGCCGGAGGTGATCACCACAACGTTCGAGCCTTTCGTTCTCAGGTAGTTGTTTGTGACACCCACCACGCGGGTGTTGAAATTGTTGATGGAAGAAGTCTGCCAGATATCCAAAGCCTTTCCTTCAGCCAGACCTTCCTTGACATCGACCAGGACCACCTCGCGGGCCAGGTCCTTGTGGGCAATGACATTTGCACAGGTAGCACCTACATTTCCTGCGCCGACAACGGTGATTCTTTCCATATGGCTTATATTGGTCAACAATTGTATACTGTTGTAAAAGAAACAGAAAGGGACAAATATAGCCATTTTCCCAAATAGGCAATCCGATTGATATATAAAAACAAACATTTAATCCCGCAAGGTATGATACCTTAACGGAAGCACTTTCCGTCAGCCGGATCAAGGGATGATGCGAACGGACTCATTCATCGTCCGTCAGGATTCAATCACGGGGTTTAGACCGGGATCACTTTCCGCCGTTGTTTCTGTTCTCGACACACTGGGCATCGAGCACAGCGATCATGACCATATTCACTATTTCACGGACACTGGAGCCTATCTGGAGGACATGTACCGATTTGCTCAGGCCATTGATGATCGGCCCGATGACTTCGAATCTGGCCATCTCCTGCAGGAGTTTGTAAGCGATATTACCGGCTGTGAGATAAGGGAAAATGAGGGTGTTTGCCGGGCCATCCACCAGTTTGGAGAATGGGAAGGTCTCACGCATGATCTCATTGTTCAGTGCCACATTCACCTGCATCTCCCCATCGACGATCAGGCTGGGATAATCGCGGTGCAGAATGGCCACCGCTTCCCGCTGCTTCTGCGGTATATTGCCGTCATTCGATCCAAAATTCGAATAGGAAACAAAGGCGACACGGGGTTTCACATTGAACTGTTCCACTGCATAGGCGGTCTGCAAAGTAATTTCCACCATATCTTCTACGGTGGGATTTTTATTGACGGTGCAGTCGGCAAAGAAGAATGGTCCTTGTTTGGTATTGATGATATACATCCCGGAGACGATGCGGGCGCCTTCCTTCCTTCCAATGATCTCCAGGGCCGGGCGCAGCGTGTCGGGATAGTTGCGGGTCAGTCCGGAGATCATGGCATCACCATAACCCGTCTCAACCAGCATGGGGGCAAAATAATTCCGGTGGAGCATACTGTCCTGGGCGGAGGTCAGCGTGACCCCCTTCCGGCATCTCTTTTGCCAGTATATATTGGCAAAATCATGACGCCTGTGTTTTTGGTCCCTCGCTTTCGGGTCGATGATCTCTACTCCGGGCAGCTCCAGTTCATTTACCCTGGCCAGTTCTTCGATCACCTCCCTGTTTCCCAGCAGGACGGGGATGGCAAGGTTTTCATTCATGACGATCTCGGCCGCCTTGAGCATTTTGTAATTTTCGGCTTCGGCAAACACAACCCTTTTGGGATTGCGTTTTGCCCGTGCCTTGATCTGCCGGATCAGCGGATTACTGAGTCCGAGTCTTTTACCCAGTTCTTCGGTATACTTGTCCCAATCGGTGATCGGTTTTCTTGCCACGCCGGATTCCATGGCGGCACGGGCTACGGCAGGAGCCACATGCAGGATCAGACGCGGGTCGGTCGGTTTGGGAATGATATAGTCTTTCCCGAAATGCAGGTTTGTTGTGTGAAAGGCGACGTTCACCTCTTCCGGAACCGGTAGCTTGGCCAGATCGGCCAGGGCTCTGGAGGCGGCCAGCTTCATCTCATCATTGATGGTGGTTGCCATGACATCCATAGCCCCTCTGAAGATGAAAGGAAAACCAAGAACATTGTTGATCTGGTTCGGATAATCGGACCTGCCGGTAGCCATGATGATGTCGTCCCGCGTTGAAATGGCTTCATCATACATGATCTCGGGAACAGGATTGGCCAAAGCGAAAACAATCGGGTTTTCCGCCATGGACAACAGCAGTTCCTTCTTCAATACCCCAGCAACTGACAGTCCCAGAAACATATCTGCTCCCTTCAGGGCCTCTGCCAGTGTGTGCACAGGCCTGTCCGTGGCAAACTGCCTTTTGACCGGATTCAGATCTGTCCGGTCCTTATGCAGCACGCCTTTGCTGTCAAGCATGATGATATTTTCAGGTTTGATGCCCAGCATGATGTACAGACGGGTGCAGGAAACCGCTGCGGCACCGGCACCATTGACCACGACCCTGATATCTTCAATTTTTTTGCCATTGATCTCCAGGGCATTGAGCAATCCTGCCGCTGTGATGATGGCCGTACCATGCTGGTCATCATGCATCACGGGAATATCCAGGGCTTCCTTCACCCGGTCTTCGATCTCGAAACACTCGGGTGCCTTGATGTCTTCCAGGTTGATACCGCCGAATGTGGGGGCAATGGCTATGATGGTCTGCACCAGCTTGTCGATGTCCTTTTCATTGATCTCAATATCAAAGACATCGATGTCGGCAAAAACCTTAAACAGCAACCCTTTACCTTCCATCACCGGCTTGCCTGCCTCCGCACCGATATCTCCCAGGCCCAGAACAGCCGTTCCATTGGAGATCACGGCGACCAGGTTGCCTTTTGTGGTGTATTTGTAAACATCGCCCGGGTTGGCCTTGATCGCCAGACAGGGATCGGCCACTCCGGGAGTATATGCCAGCGACAGGTCGCGCTGCGTCGTGTAAGGTTTGGTGGGAACGACCTCCAGCTTCCCGGGTCTTCCTTCCGAATGATAAAGAAGTGCATCTTTTCTGAACAGTGTATCCATATCTTCAGCTTAATTTGTGAACAGAATAACAATACGATGGCAAAACTAATAATTGTAATTGCATCTGAATGATAAGGATAAAGAAAAACCTTATTATTTTTATGCGGTACAAATAATCGGACCCGCCGGGATGCTTAACCCAGATTTAGTATTTTTGCGCCCATTCTGCAGGGAATGATGTTTAACCACCGGGAATACAGATGTTATCATTTATTGAGGGGCACCTTACAGAAAAAAATCCGGCTTATGTGGTGATGGAGAACCACGGTCTCGGATACCTGGTCCATATTTCGCTGAACACTTACATCCAGATCAAGGATCTTGAGCGGGCCAGGCTGTTCATTCATATGACCATCAAGAACGAGGCATCCACGCCTGTGGGGCTATCCCTGTATGGGTTTTCCGGTGAAGAGGAGAGGGAGACATTCAGGAAGCTGATCAGTGTTTCCGGCGTGGGAAACAGTACCGCCATGCTGGTATTGTCATCCCTTACTCCCAGGCAGTTGTATGAGGCCATTGCCTCCGGTAACGTCAGCCTGCTGCAATCCGTCAAAGGGATCGGTGCCAAGACGGCACAGAGGATATTGATCGATTTGAAGGACAAAGCCGCCGTCATTGAAATAGGGGACAGCGGGTACAATACAAAACGAATCGAAGCGTTATCAGGTCTGGTTGTTCTTGGTTTCAGCAAGGCTGCCGCTGAAAAAGCCCTGAACAAGGTGATGGAAGCACAGGGACCTTCGCTGCCGGTGGAGCGTATGATCAAGGAAGCCCTGAAGATTATATGACTTATGGATACTTTCGCCAATGGGAGGATGATTCAGTGCCCGGATACTTATGGCGTGCCAGGCCGGCTTAGTGTGCTGTTGTAAAGAGGACGTTTTTGGAGAGAACCGCAAGATATATCCCCTTTTTTGCCTGCATCCTTGCCATGGCTTTCATGGGCAGGGTTTTCGGGTCCATGACGATCCGCTATTCCGACAACCATCATCATGTCAACAAATTCCTCTTCCCTCCCGACACCATTATAAGCCCCGACACCACCGGTATTCAGTTGCCTTTCCCCTTTGAGGACGAAGGCATACCCTACAATCCGGAATCCAACACCAACCCTTTATACCTGCAGGCACCATCCAACATCTCCACTGAAGTGGAATACAATCCCTCTTCGGGGCTCTATATCCTTCAGCATAAGATAGGCGACCTGGATTACCGTCCTCCCACCTACATGTCCCTGGAGGACTACAGGGACTATGACCTGAAGAACTCCGTCAGGGATTACTGGAAGGAACGGGCCAAATCGGCGGGAGTTGGAACCCGCAGCGGCATCATCCCTTCCATTTACATCGGAGGTGCTGCCTTCGACCGTATCTTTGGAGGCAACACCATTGATATCAGGCCATCGGGTATGGTGGAACTGCAGTTCGGTCTGCTGGGCAACAGCCGTGATGATCCCACCCTCGATATCCGGCAACGGAGGCAGATCAACTTTGATTTCAGGGAAACCATTCAGATGAACGTGATCGCCAAAATCGGCGACAAGATCGAGTTCAAGACCAATTACAACACGCAGGCCACCTTCGATTTCGAAAACAAGCTCAACCTGAGGTATGAGGGCGACGAGGATGAGATCCTGCAGCTCATTGAGGCGGGAAATGTCAATCTGCCCCTGACCAGCACCCTGATCACCGGAAGTCAGAGCCTGTTTGGCATCAAGACCAAGCTGAAATTCGGCAAGGCCACTGTGACGGCCATATATTCGGAACAGGAGAGCGAAACCTCCTCCGTTACCGTTCAGGGCGGTGCCCAGCTGAATGAGTTCCAGATCAAGGCCGATGAATATGAAGAAAACAAGCATTTCCTGCTGGCACATTTTTTTCGTGACAACTATGAGTTTGCGTTGCAGGATCTGCCGATCATCAACTCGGGCATCAACATCACCAAGATCGAGGTTTGGATCACCAATATCGGGGCTGCCGTGACCCAGAACAGGAATATCGTTGCCTTCACCGACCTCGGAGAGAATTACCGGATCAATGCAGACAACCTGTCGCCTAATCCCCAGTTTTATTACCCGGACAACCGTTCCAACGATCTCTTTTCCGTGATCGACTCCAACCAGATCAGGGATCTGAACAAAGTCAACAACCACCTGATCGAGAGGGGATTTGTGCCCGGGGAGGATTTTGAGAAGATAGAACTGGCCAAACGGCTGGAGAGCACCGAATACACATTCAACAGCAAGCTGGGTTTCATCTCGCTGAACACCATTCTGAACCCGGACCAGACACTTGCAGTTGCCTACCAGTATCAGCTGATCGGTTCTGAGGAGGTTTACCAGGTGGGTGAATTTTCTGACGAGGGCATCACCGGGCAGAACTGCCTTGTGGTCAAGCTTCTGAAAAGCACCTATGTAAATATCCGTAATCCCCGGTACGACCTGATGATGAAAAACATTTACCCGCTCGGGGCTTACCAGGTCAACAGCCAGGATTTCACGCTCAACATCCTTTACTCGGGTGATGACAACGGGGTGCCGACCGGGTATTTCAATGAAGGGCCGGATCAGATCAAGGGTAAGCCGCTGGTTCAGGTCTTCAACCTGGACAATCTCGACGCCATGATGAACCGGGTTCCCGACGGGGTTTTCGACTATCTGGACAATGCAGCCACACAGGGCGGCACCATCAACTCGGCCAATGGAAGGATATTCTTCACCGTTCTGGAGCCCTTCGGCAGTTATCTCCGGGGTCAGTTCGAGAAGTACGGTGCTTCCGCCCTGGCAGACAAATACTGTTACGATTCACTCTACACGCTCACCAAGACCGGGGCGCAGCAATATGCTGAAAAGAACAAGTACCTGATTGAAGGATTCTATAAATCCGCTTCCGGCTCCGAGATATCCCTCAATGCCATCAACATCCCGCAGGGATCGGTAAAGGTGACTGCGGGCGGTGTTCCCCTGACGGAAAATGTGGACTATACCGTGGACTACACCCTTGGCAGGGTCAGGATCATCAATGAAGGGATCATGAATTCGGGCACCCCCATCAGGGTCTCCCTGGAGAGCAACACGCTGTTCAGCATACAGACAAAAAAACTGATGGGTGCTCATCTGGATTACGAGGTGAACCGTGATTTTCATCTGGGAGCCACCGTTCTGAACCTCTCGGAACGCCCGCTGACACAGAAGGTGAACTATGGGGATGATCCCATCTCCAACACGATCTGGGGCATGGATTACAGCTACCAGACCGAATCACGGATGATCACCCGTATCATCGACAAGCTGCCCCTCCTGAGCACTGCCGCTCCTTCCAGCGTAACCATTGACGGTGAATTCGCCCACTTCCTGCCCGGTCATTCAAGGGCCATCGGCAAGGAAGGTACCTCCTACATCGATGATTTTGAGGCCACGAAATCCACCATTGACATGAGGAATTTCGTGACGTGGTTCCTGGCCAGCACCCCCCAGAACCAACCCGATCTCATTCCTGAAGGATCTTCCACATATGTGGATTACGGCTACAACAGGGCCAAGATGTCATGGTATGTGATTGATCCCACCGTATTTTACGACCGCAACAGCACCCTGAAACCCCCGAACGTCACCAATGATGAGCTCTCCAATCATTATGTGAGGCAGATACTGGAGACCGAGGTGTTCCCGAACAAGGACATTCCCAATGGCACCCCGACCAATATCGCGGTACTGAACGTTGCTTTTTACCCGGAGGAGAGGGGCCCCTACAATTACGACACAGAACGGCTCAGGGAGGACGGGACGCTTGATTTTCCGGAACAACGGTGGGGAGGGATCATGCGGCAGATCGAAACCACCGACTTCGAGTCGACCAATATTGAATACATCGAATTCTGGATGATGGATCCCTTTGCCGACGGGTCTCTGAATGACGGATCAGGAGGGGAGCTTTACTTCAACCTGGGGGATATCTCGGAAGACATTCTGAAAGATTCAAGAAAAAGTTATGAGCATGGTCTTCCGATCTCCGGGAATGTCACGGAGGTAGACACGACCATCTGGGGGCGTGTACCCGACAAGCTGGACCTGGTGCAGTCCTTCTCGAACGAAGCAGGTGCCCGGGAATACCAGGATGTGGGTTATGACGGCCTGCGGGATGAAGATGAGCTGACATTCTTTTCCGAACAGTCCGCCTACCCCCTCAGCCACCCCTATCTCGACCTGGTCAGGGCCAGGTGGGGAGAGTCGTCCGATGCCTACCAGCAAGCTGCCGGCGACCCCTCAGGTGACAATTACCATAACTTCAGGGGGGATGATTATGACGCCAATGACCTGTACGGAAGTGTCCTGGAACGATATAAGGACTACAACAGTCCTGACGGCAACTCGCCGGAAAACGTCGGCGGCGGGGTTTATGACGGCAACACACGGCAGCCCAACATGGAGGACCTGAACGGTGACAACACCCTTAGTGAAGCAGAAAGGTACTACCAGTACAAGATCGTGCTGAAACCCGGCAAGATGAACGTCGGCGAGAACTACATCACCGATGTGTACAATACCCAGGGCATACCGCTGGCCAACGGGGAGCTCGGGAATGTCAGATGGTACCAGTTCAAGATCCCGGTCCGGAGCCCCGATAAAGTGGTGGGCAATATTTCCGACTTCAAGTCCATCCGTTTCATGCGAATGTTCACTGCAGGATTCTTCAAACCTGTGGTCCTGCGGTTTGCGACACTTGACCTGGTCAGGGGCGAATGGCGCAGGTATCCGGTGAGCGAGGAATTGCTGGCCCCGGGGGAATACATTCCCAACAGCACCATCAATGAAACCTCGTTCGACATCTCCGCAGTCAACATCGAAGAAAACGGGCAGCGTACGCCCATCCCCTACGTGATCCCGCCAGGCATCGACCGCGAGATCACCATCGGCACCACCAACCTGACCCGTCTGAATGAGCAATCCATGGTCATGAAGGTGTGCGACCTTGCGGACGGAGATGTTGCAGCAGGATACAAAACCGCCGATTTTGACTTCAGACAGTTCAAACGTCTTCGCATGTTCGTTCATGCAGAAAAGTCGTTGGAGAGCGACCAGCTGAAATACGGAGACCTGACCCTTTTCATCCGGATCGGTTCGGACTTTACCCGGAATTACTACGAATATGAAGTGCCTTTGACCTTCACTCCATGGTATACTTCGGACCCGGAGCAGATATGGCCTGTATCGAACGAGGTCGATATCGATCTTGAGAAGCTGGTGAATTACAAACTGGAGCGGAACACGGCCATGAGGCAGTCCGGCAGCAACGTCAGCCTGACGCAGGCCTATTATGCCTATGACGGCAGCAACCGGGTGACGGTGCTGGGTTCTCCCAGCATCAGTGACGTGAAAGCGATCCTTATCGGGGTAAGAAACCCGAAAAAAACGGAGGCCAATCCCGATGACAGCGGGGAGCCGATGTGCGCCGAGATATGGGTCAACGAGCTCAGACTCACTGAATTCAACAAGAAGGGCGGTTGGGCTGCCACATCACGGGTTGCCGTGAACCTGGCGGATCTGGGAAATATGACCATCTCCGGGATGTACAGCTCCCCATGGTTCGGCAGTATAGAACAAAAAATCACCGATATCCAACTCGAATCCGCGACACAGTTCGACTTTGCCACAAACATCGAGCTGGGCAAGTTCCTTCCGGAAAAGGCAGGCGTCAGAGTCCCCATGCATTTCGACTATTCCCAGACCCATGTCAAACCGGAATTCAACCCGCTGGATCCGGACCTGCATCTGGATGAGGTGATCGACTCTTACGAAACGAAGGAAGAAAAGCAGGAGGTCAGGAGTCAGACACAGGATTATACACAACGGAAGAACATCAACTTCATCAATGTCAGGAAAGATAAAGTAGGTACCCAGGCCAAATCCCGCCCCTGGGATATCGAGAACTTCGATCTGTCATACAGCTACTCGGAGATATACCACAGGAATGTGGATATTGAATACGACATGCAGAAAACCCGCTCCGGGGGGATCGGGTATAATTTCAATGCGATGCCCAAGCCGGTCAAGCCCTTTGCCAAGATCGGATTTATTTCGAACATCAAGGCGTTTCAGCTTATCAAGGATTTCAACTTTTTCTATTTACCGAAGATGTTTTCTTTCCGGACCGACATGAACCGGGTAAACAACGAACGCAAGCTGAGAAAGAAAAGCATCGGGGATGTGATCACCTACCCCACCTATTTCAGGACATGGGACTGGAACAGGACATATGATTTCAAGTATGACCTGTCGCAATCGCTGGCTTTCACTCTTAATGCCCGGGCCAATTCATTCATTAACGAGCCGGGGGGCAGCCTGAAGAAGACCGACCCCGATTATGCGGAAAAGAAAGAGCAGATATGGAATGATATCCTCTCGGGCGGCACCATGAACACTTATAACCAGACGGCCAATGTGAGCTACAACGTGCCGGTCAACAAGTTACCCCTGATGGATTGGGTGACCCTCCAGGCGGGATACCAGACCATATACGGATGGACGGGATCTCCCCTCTCCATCCGGGACACCCTGGGCAATACCGTTCAGAACAGTCGCGGGATCAATCTGAACGGCAATATCGATCTTTCAAAGCTATACAACAAGATCGG
This sequence comes from Bacteroidales bacterium, assembly GCA_016939365.1. Lineage (GTDB taxonomy): Bacteria > Bacteroidota > Bacteroidia > Bacteroidales > JAFGHD01 > JAFGHD01. The sequence goes on from JAFGHD010000014.1 coordinate 10,821, forward strand.
TTACCTGAAGAAAATCAGCGAAACCAAACGGCAGCCGTCCCGTCGTGCCGACGCCAGGGGAGATCAGGGAGACAGCGGGGATCAGGGGGACGGGGACAAACCCCAGGACACTGCTACAGTCAAGAAGAAGGAGATCAAATACGCCCAGATCATTACCGAAGGAATTATCAAGCTTTTGATCGGCTTTAAAAAAGCCACGATCCAGTATGCGAGGACCAACGGCACCATGATGCCCGGATTTAACTATCAGCCGGTGGCATTGGGGAATGACTGGAGCCACAACGCACCGGGGATTGAATTCATCTTTGGCAAACAACCCTCAGGGCCGGAGTATTTCAACAGGGAAGGATGGCTGACACGCAGTGAAAAGCTGAACACTGCATTTAACCAGACCTACACCGAGAACATCAACTTCAAGGGTACTTATGAGCCTTTCAAGGATCTCAAGATCGAGCTCACCGCCGACCGCACCTATTCGGAGAACAAACAGGCATTTTATGTATTTAATGACAGTCTGGGACCTGACGGGGCCTTTTTCAAGAGCAACGTCACCGAAGGCGGATCCTTCACCATGTCGTACATCGCGTGGGGCACTGCCTTCGGCGGATCGCTCGAAAACGAGAAATCAAAGTTTTTCGAAAACATGAAGTCCTATCGTCTCGAAGTGGCCCGCCGCCTGGCCGCTGAATATCCCCAGGAGCTGCCGTTGGTCGACTCTTCGGGATTCCCGTCAGGCTACGGTCCTTCATCGCAGTATGTGCTACTCCCCTCATTCCTGGCTGCCTATTCGGACAGAGGCCCCTCACGGATCAACCTCAATCCCATGCCCGCGATACCCCTGCCCAACTGGCGCATTTCATTCAACGGACTCAACAAGATCGCACTGGTACAGCAGTACTTCAAAAACGTCACCCTGAATCATGCCTACCGGTGTACATATAATGTGGGAACCTTCAATACAAATGTCAACTTCCGCGGTTATCCCGGCAATGAAGAGCTACCCGCTTTCGATGCCCGCAATCCCAATAACGGGGATTTCTATTCGCGTTATGAGATCGGAGTCGTCACACTGAATGAACAGTTCAGTCCGCTGATCAATATCGATGTGACGCTCCACAACAGCCTGATGGCCAAGATCGAATTCAAGAAATCGAGAAACCTCTCGTTGAGTTTCTCGAACAATCAGATGACCGAGGTGACCAACGATGAGATCACACTGGGCACCGGATACCGCATCAAGGAGCTGCCGTTCACCTTCCGCTCCCTGGGAGGAGGGCCGAGAAGAACCGTCACCAGTGACCTGAACCTGAAATTTGACTTTTCGATCCGTAACAACAAAACTGTGTTGCGTAACATCATCAACGAACTCAACCAGATTTCCGCAGGACAGAAACAGGTTCGGATTGCTTTCAACGCCGACTACATGATCAGCCAGAGCCTCACCATCGCCTTTTATTTCGACAAGATCATCACCAATCCTTATCTGCCTTCACAGTTCAGGAACTCCACCACCCAGGGAGGATTCAAGCTAAGATTTTCCCTTGCACAATAAAGATTCTTCTATTGTCCTGATTTTTCTCTCCTCACAGATGGATCATTCAATGGGATAATTATTACTTTTGGAACCGTCAAATCAATAAAGAATCATGAATATTCCGGATCATTTGAAGTACACCAGGGACCATGAATGGATCAGGGTCGAAGGTGAAGAAGCCATAGTGGGCATCACCGACTTTGCCCAGAAAGAGCTAGGTGACATCGTATTCATTGAGGTGGAAACGGTCGGTGAAACATTGGAAACAGGGGACACATTCGGGACTGTTGAGGCGGTAAAGACCGTGTCGGACATGTTCATGCCCGTGGCCGGAGAGGTACTCGGGTTTAACGAAGCACTGGAGTCTGCACCGGAGACTGTCAATACAGATCCTTACGGAAAAGGATGGATCATCCGGATCAGGATGACCCGGCCTGACGATATGGAAGGTCTCCTGGATGCCGGCGCATACAGGGAACTGGTCTCATAAGGATAATATTTTTCTTTGGATATCCGTTTATTCTCCATAACATATCACATAAAAGAAAGTATTATCTTTGCTTCACCCGACTAATCCTCCAAAACATGAAAGACAAGAAAAAATCGGCTAAAGCCGACCTTGAGAACAAAAAGATCATCTTCGTGGAGATCGGGTTGATCATTGCCCTTGCTGCCGTCTTACTGGCTTTCGAATGGAAGTCATACGAAAAGATCGAGCTGGATCTGATCAGCAGGGCAGTAGATGACACTCCCGAGGAGATGATACAGATCACGACACAGGAGAAACCGCCACCACCACCCAAGCCTCAGCCGCAAACCACCATCATCAGAATCGTGGAAGATGATGTGGAGATTGAGGATGATATTGAGATCAACGTGGAGGCCGATCAGGAGACAGAGATACAGGAATATATACCGGTTGAGGAGCCTGAGGAGGAAGAAGAGGAGGCTCCCATCTTCACTGTTGTGGAAGCCATGCCTGAGTTCCCGGGGGGGGAGGAGGCCAGAATACGCTTCCTGAGTGACAACATCAAATATCCCCAGATGGCACGTGAAAGTGGTATTCAGGGAAGAGTCTTCCTCACTTTCGTGGTGGAGAGGGACGGTTCGGTGACCGATGTAAAAGTGCTCCGTGGTATCGGGGGTGGATGTGACGAGGAAGCCATCCGTGTGGTGCAAAGCATGCCCAGGTGGATACCCGGGAAACAGAGAGGCAAGCCCGTCCGCGTGCAGTTCAACATGCCCATACTCTTCAAGTTGAACTGATCAGTAAAGAGTAACAAAAAACCCGGCGATGAAAGCCGGGTTTTTTTATGTGTCTGGAAAAGAGCACCGTATCACCTCCGGTCCCATTCGGGTATGCGGCCGGGTGTCCAGGGGGCGCCTGCATCTTCAAGCTCCTTCTCAAGGGCGGGCAGCTCGGTCGCGTGTATGGATTTCAGGTCATCGAGCACCGGCGGAAACTCTTCGGCCAGTATCGTGAAAACATCCTGTTGTGTCCGGGTCGGTGCGGATGTGGAACGCCAGTGTGCCCAGACAATGGAGTTGAGCCGCTCGTTGAGTGAAGGTACGGCAGGCAGGTTTTCCTCCTGGCTTGCCACAGGTTCCTGCCCTTCAAAGGTCCAGATGATATCATCAAGACGTTTTTCGAGGTTCTCAATCTTCTTCACCAGATCAAAGGAGACGCCCGGGGTTTTGTACGCGGTCTGCTTCAGGTGTCGCACGCGCTCCACCAGGTCGTAGGCGAAGCGTTCCGCTCCCCACATAGCCCTGGAAAGCTTCGCCACCTCATGCTGAAACGCAACCAGCTCGGTTCTGTCGGGTGCCGGCAAGGTGGCATTTTCAAGTACTACTGCCCGGAAAGGCTCCGGCCCGTAAAGACGGGTGACCTCCCCGCGCACATACTGATCCATGGTCACCTGATAATTCCCCGGCATCACCAGCATTCCATCTCCCCCTGTAGCCATGGGATCAAAACGGTCGTCTCTCACCCTGACGGGCCGTACATCGGGAAACCTCAGGTTCCAGGTGATCCGGTTGATCCCTTTGGAAGCGGCAGCCGTCAGCTTTCGAATGACATTGCCCTGCTCATCGGAAAAGGTAAAGACCAGGTGAGGTTTCACCTCGTTCTCTTCAGCCCGGATCTCATCCATTGAGGGAATGGGTATCGGTTTGTTCTCCTTGACCAGTTCCTTTTCCCTTTCCTTCCTCAACTGCCTGAGCGTTTTGGGGGCTTCCTTCAGGTAATAGGTCAAGGTAGCCCCGAAAGGAGGATTGCCGGCAAGGAAGACCGTTGATCCGCTGCCGTAACCACCGCGGTTCTGTGGAATATACATCCAGGCATCCTTCACGGGGAAAATGTGGGCATCGTCGTCCAGGATTTCCTGGTTCAGGTATCTGAGAGGCGAATAGTCATCAAGGATATAGAAACCACGGCCGAAGGTGGCAAGAACCAGATCGCTTTCGCGCTCCTGAATGGCCATATCATATACGGCGATCGTGGGTATGCCCGATTTGAGCTGTGTCCATGTATTGCCTTCATCAACCGTGAAGAAAACACCGAATTCCGTACCAGCAAAAAGGAGCTCAGGCATGACGGGATCCTGCTCAATGCAATAGACGGTACCCTTTTCAGGAAGGCTGCCGGAGATGGATGCCCATGACTGCCCCCGGTCATTGCTTTTCAGCAGGTAGGGATTAAAGTCATCTCTCTTGTGGTTATCGAATGCGGCATAGACTGTAGATTCATCAAACCGGGAACACATAATATCCGAGACATATGTGTTTTCAGGTACACCGGGGAAAGAGCTGATCATCCGCCAGTTTTCGCCTTCGTCTTCCGTGACCTGGATCAGGCCGTCATCCGTGCCGACATACAGCAGGTTTTGCCTGAGGGGTGATTCTTCCAGGGATACGGCCGTTCCGAACAGTGAGGTGGAAACGTCCTTGGCCACGGCATCTATGCCCCAGTAGCGGCCCATGACAGGCCAGTTGTTCCGGTCAATCTGAGTGGTGATATCATCACTGATCACCTGCCAGCTTTGGCCCCTGTCATCACTTTTAAACACCTTGTTTGCAGCCATATACAATCTGGATGGCTGGTGGTGGCTGATGATGAACGGGGCATTCCAGTTCCATTTATAGGTTTCCTCCCCCTTGCGCGGCTGAGGTTTGATGTTCAGTGCCTCCCCGCTTTTTTTGTCGAACCTGTATATGTTCCCGTACTGATACTCGGAATAGAGGATATCCGGATTGGTGGGGTCAATGGCCTGCCAGAAACCGTCTCCGCCCAGTGTGACCACCCATTCGCAACTGCTGACACCATCGCTTTTCAGATTTCGCGAAGGACCGCCGAAGCTGCTGTTATCCTGTGTTCCTCCGTAGACCCAGTAAAACGGTTCGGTATTGTCCACCGCTACCCGGTAAAACTGTGTTACCGGAAGGTTGGTCTTATGGATAAAATGACTGCCATCGTCAAATGTCTCATAAATTCCGCCGTCACCACCTATCATGAAATGTCTGGTGTCATCAGGGTCAATCCACATGGCATGATCATCCACATGCCGTTTGTTGTTTCCAATGGGCTTCCAGGTTTTTCCTCCGTCGAGTGTCACCTGTGAGACCGTTTCCATCGAATAAACCTTATCGGGGTCCACGGGGTCGCAAAATATCTCGTTGTAATACTGACCGCTGGCATGGTAGTCGCTCATTTTCGACCAGGATTCACCTTTATCCAGGGAGCGGTAGAATCCGCCATCGTCTTCTGCCGCTTCGATAATGGCATAGACGATATTATTATCCACGGGTGATACGGCAATGCCGATTCCTCCCATATCCGATCCGGGGAGCCCGGATTTCAGTTTTCTCCATGTCATTCCTGCATCAGTGGATTTGTAGACGGCTGTTTCCGGCCCCCCTCCTATTTTAGTAAAGACATGCCGGCGTCTCTGTTCTGAGGTGGCATACATGATGTTGGGATCCTCCGGGTCAATGACCACATTGTTGACACCTGTATGCTCGCTGATCTCCAGCACCTTCTTCCAGGTCTGCCCACCATCCTCAGTCCGGAACAGCCCCCGGTCGCCACCGGGACCCCAGAGTGATCCCTCCGCCGCGGCAAAAACAATATTGCTGTTCCGGGGATCAATGGCGATCTGACCGATATGCCGGGATTCCTTCAAGCCCATGTTCTTCCAGGATTTACCGCCGTCCAGTGACCGGTATACCCCATCTCCATAGCCCACGGACCGCTGGTGATTATTCTCACCCGTCCCTGCCCAGATGACGTTCGGATTACGGGGATCCATCGCAAGACAGCCAATAGAATAAGACCCGTATTTGTCGAATACAGGGGAAAATGTTGTTCCATTATTGTTTGTCTTCCAGATATTCCCGGAGGCTACGGCAATATAATACTCGCTTTTGTTTTCCGGATTCACGGCAAAATCAGCGATCCTCCCTGAAGTGAAGGCCGGCCCGATACTCCTGAATTTCAGCCCGGACACAATATCCGATTTGATGGTATCCCCCCCTCCATTTCCAGCATCCCTGTTTTTCTGGGCCAGCGAAGGCATCGCCAGAATCGCCATTATCAACAGAATAAAAGCCACTCCGGTTCTTCCGGACAAGCAAAGATCAGTTTTCATCACTATTTAGTTTTTAATGGTTAAATAAAACTTTCTGTTCGGGAAAATATCTGCAACAAAAAAGATCCTTATACAAAGCATTAAAAGTAAAAAAAACCGTGCATCAACCCGGCCTGAAAATGATTCCTGCGGTCGAAAACCTGATTTTTTTTTGCACTTCCGGACTTTTTTTTCGTATATTTGATTCAATATATCTGACAAACCCGTATTAAGACATTAAATCGAACAATTATGGCAGACAGTGTGTACAAAGTGATCGAGCTGATCGGCACCAGTGAAGTCTCATGGGAGGATGCGGCCAGAAAGGCCATTGAGACAGCCCTGAAAAGCCTGGACGATGTGCGTATTGCCGAGGTCGTTGAACAGGATGTCCGGATTGAAAATGGAAAGATATCGGCTTTCCGTGTAAGGATAAGGCTTTCATTCCGTTATCACGGAAAAGAATGAAGTTACAAATCCTGACAGTCTGATCCCTGATTTCAGTTTCTTTCGGATTTCATTACAATCCGGGGATTGTGTGGGGGTGTATTTCAAACATATTTCCTGATCAGGTCGGCCAGGCGGTATGAATAACCTGTTTCGTTGTCGTACCAGGCAACGACTTTGACGAGTTTATGTCTTTCGCCCAGCACAGCTGTCAGTCTGGCGTCGAAAATTGCGGAATGGGGATTACCGATGATATCCATCGAAACGATGGGATCTTCGGTATATTCCAGGATTCCTTTCATGGTGGTTTGGGATGCCTCCTTGAATGCGGCATTGATCTCTTCGATAGTAGTACAGTGTTTAAGGGTACAAGTCAGGTCGGTGAGTGATCCGTCGGGCACGGGCACCCTGATACCGGCTCCTCCCAGATTCTGTTTCAGATGGGGGAAGATGCGGGTCGATGCCTTGGCTGCACCTGTAGTGGTGGGAACGATGGAATAGGCGGCAGCCCTGCCGCGCCGCAGGTCATGATGTGGGCCATCCAGGAGGTTCTGATCACGGGTATAGGAATGTACTGTAGTGATGAAACCCTTGTCGATGCCCCACAGATCGTCCAGTATCTTGATCAGGGGGGCCACATTGTTTGTAGTGCATGATGAGTTGGAGATCACAGGATCATTCCTGTTGATAAGATGGTCGTTGACTCCGATGACGATATAGGGAACATCATCGCTTTCCCCTTTGGCCGGTGCGGAGATGATGACTTTCGAGGCGCCTGACCGGACATGCATCATGGCATCTTCCCGGGTGATGAATTTGCCCGTAGATTCGATCACCACATCGATCCCCAACGCCCCCCAGGGCAACTTGAGCGGATCCTCCTGCATCAGAAGCGGGATTTGCCTGCCATTTACCACGATATGATCCTCTCCGGGAAGGACTTCCCCCTGAAACCGCCTGTGCACGGAATCATATCTGAGCAGATGTGCAGCCACATCAGGCGTCATCAGGTCGTTCACCGCTGCCACTTCCAGCCACGGGTTCCCCATGGCCACTCGCATGAACATCCTTCCAATCCGGCCAAAACCGTTGATCGCTACCCTGACCTTTTCCTTCATGCCCCCTGTTTTAGTGAATCTGCAAGGTGCCAAAAATACAATTATTCGTTTTTCGTCATTATTTCCGGTTTCTTCCGGCAATTCTGCGGAAAAACCTAACTTAGCTGCCCACCGGAAAATAAAAAGGTATGTGAGTGCTCCTTTTCTCCGGTGTTACCGGTTGACTGTCGTATAAAAACATATTGTCATGGAGAACATTCGCAATTACATTCAGGATCACAAGGAGCGGTTTCTGGAAGAGCTCTTCGGATTGATCCGCATCCCGTCCATCAGTTCGGAATCAGAAAAAAAACCGGAAATGATCCGTGCAGCAGAGTATTGGAAAAAGCTGCTCCTGGATGCCGGTGCCGACCATGCCGAGATGATGCCCACTGAGGGCAACCCGGTGGTTTACGGGGAGAAGCTGGCCGATCCGTCAGCACCTACCGTTCTGGTGTATGGTCATTATGATGTAATGCCGGTGGATCCGGTGGATCTGTGGAAAACGCCGCCTTTTGAGCCGGAAGTCAGGGAGGGAAAGATATTTGCCCGTGGAGCTGATGATGACAAAGGCCAGGCTTTCATGCAGGCCAAAGCGTTTGAATACCTGGTGAAGACAGGCACCCTTCCGTGCAATGTCAAATTCATGATCGAAGGCGAGGAGGAGGTCGGCTCCCCCAGCATTGCCAAATGGTGTAAAGAGAAGAAGGATATGCTCAAGGCCGACATCATCCTGGTATCGGATACCAGCATGATCGCCGAGGATATACCGTCCATCACAACCGGACTGAGGGGGCTTTGTTATATGGAGGTGGAGGTGACCGGCCCGAACCGGGATCTGCACTCCGGTCTTTTCGGAGGGGCTGTGGCCAATCCGGCCAATGTCCTTGCGAAGATGATCGCATCCCTGACAGACGAAAAACACAGGATCACCATCCCAGGTTTTTATGAGGATGTGCTTGCGGTCAGGGAAGAGGAGCGCAACATGCTGGGCCGTGCCCCTTTCGACCTGCAGGCATACCGGAAGGCACTGGACATCCATGATGTTTGTGGTGAAGAAGGCTATTCCACCCTGGAAAGGACCGGCATCCGTCCTTCACTGGACGTAAACGGAATCTGGTCGGGTTACACCGGCGAGGGTGCAAAAACGGTCATTCCCTCCAAAGCATACGCCAAGATATCCATGAGACTGGTTCCCAACCAGGATCATCATAAGATCGCGGAACTCTTTCAAAAGCATTTCATTTCGCTGGCCCCCCCCTATGTCAGGGTAAAGGTGACGGCCCTGCACGGCGGACAGGCATATGTCTCTCCGATCGACATGGTGGCTTACCGTGCCGCTGAAAAGGCTTATGAAGACACGTGGAACCGAAAACCCGTACCGGTAAGGAGCGGAGGGAGCATACCCATCATCTCCACCTTCGAGCAGGTGCTCGGAATCAAGTCCATCCTGATGGGTTTTGGTCTCGAATCGGATGCCATTCATTCCCCGAATGAAAACTTTCCGCTGGCTCAGCTTTACAGGGGTATTGAGACCATTGTCCATTTCTACGGGCATTTCGCACATATGTCGAGGCAGGCCTGATATCACTTGTTATCGGGGGCCAACCCGTCGTTGCAATCATATCCCTGATGATCATGGAAAGGAGGTTCGCGTTCCCGGTACTTCTCGTGCTGACGGTAGTGTTCCGTATTTCTGCGCAGAATGCCGACTCCCTTCGGATATTACAGGATGAGCTGGATTTTAAGTTATTGCTGGCTGCCGAGGCAGGTGATTCGGCCGGGGTGGTGCATTTGACCGAAAGGGGCGCTGATGTCAACGCCAGTTCCATAGATGGTGTAACCCCGGTCATGTACGCTGCAAGCAAAGGTTACCTCAATATCGTCATACACCTGCTCGACCGGGGTGCGGATATCAGTGCCCAGCCATGGAACGGCATCGGTGTACTGATGGGGGCGGTGATGAACGGCTATGTCTTCATTGCCGACACACTGATCAACCGGGGTGCCAATGTCAACGATTCAGACCTTCTGGGACGTACACCCCTGATGGTAGCTTGCGCCGACGGTAACTGGCTGATGGCGGACATGCTTCTGTATTATGGCGCTGATCCTTCCCAAAGGGATGAAGCGGGGAACAGCGCCCTGATGTATGCTTCCTGGTTTGGGCATTCAGAAATCATCCCGCTGCTGCTCGAACACGGAGCCCCTATCGACCCACAGGATATGGATGGCTTCACCCCTTTCATGGCGGCTTCCCAGCAGGGTCATCAAAAAGCCGCTGAACTCCTGCTTGAAGCGGGTGCGGAGATGTATCATCAGTGCAATGAGGGCATGGATGCCTTGAAACTGGCTATCAACGGGGGGCACCGGGAGATGACAGTTTACCTGCTGCAGCAAGGCTACCTGAATCATCCGGAGGCAGGGAGTCCCCGCGAATACGCAAGGCTGGCCCTCATATCCGGACAGCCGGCGATTGCCAGGATACTGAAGGAACACGGCCTGCCCGGGATAAACAGGCCCCTGATCGGATCATTCGGCGCCGGCCTTATCACCTCTTTCCATTCAGGAGATTTCCTGATGGGCGGATCATTCGGGCTGCAGGAAGTCCGCTATGGAACCACATTCCAGATCCGCTATATGACCAGGCCATGGGTCAGGACCCGTCATGTGCCCGTCAATGACACCACCACCTGGGTAGTATGGGAAAAACGTTCCCGGACAGGCCTCTCGCTGGCTAAAAAATTCATGATTCACAGAAGCTACCGGGGAAACCACTGGGGAGTCCTTGCAGGAGCAGGAGTGGAATACACATGGGGAAGGTATCGCGGCACCGGTCGAAAGCCTGCCGGAGAAATGAATCTGGTTCCTGCAGCAGCCCTCTTCCGGAGCTGGAGATTCATCACTTTTCAGATGGGTTATGAGTATTTCAGAACGGACAATGAACTGATATCACCCCATTACCTTCATTTTGCATTGAACCTGGATATTAAACAAAACTGTAAAAGTCATGCCCGGAAAAAGATCACTCTTTTCTAGTGTATTCCACCCGGCTGCGGCCTGCCTGAAATGGGCGACAGTTCTTTTTGTCGTGGTGTTGTGGGGCTGTGAGCGTGATACCGCCTATCTTCCGGGTGTTGATTGCGAGAAGTGTTACCAGGAAAAACCGGAATGGGGCCCGCTGGAGATCCGGGTGACTGTCAGCGAGGCGTACCCATTTGTTCCTGTAACCATTTACAAGGGTAACATAGAGAACAATGATGTGGAATATCAGGACACAACGTGGCAGGATCCCTACATCATCGACGTTCCGGTTGACCGGTATTATTCAGTGACCGCACAGTATCAAAAAGACGGGCACATCTTATATTCTGTTGACGGGGGCAAGTTCAGGGTGCGGAAATCAGAATCCGCCTGCGACGAACCCTGCTATTACTTCAGCGGAGGATTTTTCGACGCCCGGTACCGGGAATGATCCCTGCGGGATCAGCGTGTATCGTCCTGCAGAAACCTGTCGATGATGTCGTCGACCCTTATGCCTTCTGCTTCGGCTTTATAATTCCTGATGATCCTGTGTCTGAGAACGGTATGTGCAACAGCACGCACGTCTTCAATATCAGGGGCATATTTACCGTGAATGGCGGCATGGCATTTGGCACCCAGGATCAGGTACTGCGAAGCGCGGGGACCGGCACCCCATGTCAGGTAATCATCCGACCAGGGGTGGGAGCCATTGAGGTGGGGACGGGTTCGTGTCGCCAGCGAGACCGCATAATCGTAAACATTTTCCGTAACCGGTATCTTGCGGATCAGATCCTGATAGAAAAGGATCTCTGACGACTGCAGGACCACAGCAGGTTCGTCCATATGAAGTGATGTGGTCTTTTTTACGATCTCCACCTCCTCATTCCGGGCAGGATAATCCAGCCAGATATTGAACATGAATCGGTCCAGTTGGGCTTCCGGAAGCGGGTAGGTTCCTTCCTGCTCGATCGGGTTCTGGGTAGCCAGTACAAAGAAGGGTTCTTCCAGTCTGAAATTCTGACCTGCAACGGTCACCGATTTTTCCTGCATGGCCTCCAGCAGGGCTGCCTGTGTTTTGGGCGGAGTCCTGTTGATCTCATCTGCCAGAATGATATTGGCGAAAACCGGTCCCTTGATGAACCTGAATTTCCTGTTTTCATCCAGTATCTCTGTTCCGATGATATCGGATGGCATCAGGTCGGGCGTAAACTGAATACGGCTGTATTTCAAACCCAGGGCTTTGGATATGGTATTGACCAGCAGGGTCTTTGCCAATCCGGGCACACCCACCAGCAGGCCATGGCCTTTGCTGAAAATGGCGGTCAAAACATCCTCGACCACCCGATCCTGGCCAACAATCACACGTGCGATCTCCTGCCGGAGCAACCGGTACTTGGCGACAAAATCATTCAGGGCTTCAACATCCGATCTTCTATCCATGAAATACGATTTGTATGTTTTATAAAAACGCTCCCCGGCCCGGCTATCTCACAACCCACTCATTGGTAAAGGAGCAACCTGCATATTCACCGTTGATCTTGATATATGTATTGGCCGCCTTTTCACTGATCCAATCCGAGATGATCCGCGATTTCTTCTCTTCCAGTGCCCAGGTTTGAATCCGGTCATAGTCATCGTTCAGGTTCGCCAGATGCGGTTCTGTCCGGCGGTTCAGCCTGAGGATGCGGTATGTATCCCTGCCGTCCTCCGTTTTCATCGGAACTGCACTGGACATCTCTCCCACTCCCAGTTTGTCCACAACGAAAAAGACCTTGGGATCCAGCTGATCCACTTCGAACAGGGTGGTTCCCGTAATGGGATTGATCAGCACTCCTCCGCTGATCTTTCCCGGATCGTCAGAGAAGCGCGATACAGCTTCCTCAAAAGTCATCTCCTTCCTTTCGATCAGTCCGGCGATACTGTCCAGCTCGCTTTTAGCCTTTGCAAGATCCTGAGGCGACACTTTGGGCACAAGCAGTATATGTCTGACATTGACATATTCACCTCTCCGCTCAATCAACTGAAGGATGTGGAAACCGGCCTGGGTCTCTACAATTTCCGACACCTCATCCTTTTTGAGCTTGAAAGCCACCGCTTCAAATTCCGGGAATAACTCCCCCCGTCCGACCAGCCCGATCTCTCCCCCGTTTCGGGCCGATTCCGCATCCTCAGAATAGAGTATGGCCAGAGTGGAAAAGTTCTCACCTTCCAGAACGCGGTTCCTCAACTCATTGAGCTTTGTCCTGACCCGTGATCTTTCATCAGAACTGACCGGAGGGATCCTGACGATCTGGCTCACTTCCACCTCAGAATTGATGTAGGGCAGGCTGTCCTGTGGAATGTTTTTGTAAAATGCCCGTACTTCAGAGGGTGTGATCCGCGTATCCGTTGTAATATCCTCCTGAACGCGTTCCACCATGATCTGCTCACGGATCTGTTCCCTGAATTCCTCCTTGAATTCCACCACCGATTTGTCGTAAAACTCTTCGAATTTTTCCTGGGA
>JAFGHD010000100.1 GCA_016939365.1 Bacteroidales bacterium
CCTGTCGTCGGACAGGCAGACAGGCAAAAGCAAAATCTTACAGATCAGCATATTTCAGACGATAAATGTCTGAATTTTAAAACTGACAAAATCAGACAGTTTAAATTTGCAAACCTGATTTCCGTCAGTATACAAGGTCATCCCTGTCTCACCAGATGTTACCTCCCCGTTGCGTGTGGCATGTATAGGGGTATCAAACATGTTCTTCATAACTGCAAATGATGAAGGGCAAAAGCATTTTCGAATAATTCGAGACAGGAAACCTGCTTCCGAATGGTGGGGCACGATCTGTCAGAAACCGTATCTCAAACCGGCCTGTACTACAAGGGCATACGGATGATGGGCAATCCCGTCCACGCGGTTAATGGGGTTCAGCGAATACTTCACCATGGGGGCCAGATGAATCCCGAAGGCATTCGTGATCCCATATTCCAGCCCCATGGAAAGGGCTGTGCTGTATATAGTCTTATTCAGGTCCGGCAGGGCTCCCAGATCAATCTTTTCATCTTCAAGGATCAGCACATTGTCATTTGATGTCAGAAAACCGGGTATCAGGCCGCCGGAAAGCTGCAGTCCCAGCTTTTTATCAATGATCTTCACGCCCATAAATATGGGCACTTCCAGAAAACCGAAATGCTGGGAGAGTGATGCTTGTGAAATTTCGATGGGTTCATCCTTGTCGCTGGTGATGAAGGTAATCTTTTCAGGCAGGGTGATCTTCCCCAGATCGAAGGAACCGGCCGAACTTTTCAGGCTGACCAGTCCGAAGCCTTCACCCTGCTCCCGGTAGGCAAGCGGGGCATTGTTGACCATTCCCGAGGTGGCATAGCCGATCCCTGATTCGATGAACCATCTGGTGCCCAGCGACATTCTGAAGCTCATCCCGGCAGCCAGGGCCATATCACCCGACTCGGAATCGTTCAATACGCTCCTGGTGTCGGGTAGGGTGCCGGGGTCTCCCGTTCCCCTGAGCTCCCTGAATGCATAGCCCGATACAAAGGATGCACCTACGTTCCATTTACTTACGGTAACAGGGCTCATTACGTTGGCACCGGCATATTTCCTGTTCATCTCTGTCCGCCAGGACAAAGCTGACAAAAAGCTCCCATCTGTATCTGACACCACTCTTTCTGCAAGCAGTGTCATGATTTTCGTAACTGTTTCCCGGCCGGGCCCGGAAGATTCTGTCACAGCGTCTAAGGATGATATACGATCCTGAGAAAGAACCGCTGTGACACCATGTTGTCCGGATGTTAACCGGTTAAGCGCGGCCGAGGAATAACCGGCCTCCCTTTCCCTAATCACTATGGGTCTGTTCCATTCATTCATTGTGCCTGACCCTGTTCCGGGCGGGATCAGAAGTATGGAAAGATCTGCAGGTCCCGGGGTGTTCAATGATTGCAGCGAGAGGTTTGTTATGTTCTGCCGGGCAATGTAGTATCCGGCGAAAAAAGCCATCAGGATCAGGACGGAGGCAGCAGCCCACCATATATAGTACCTCCTGCGGATGCGGCGGCTTTGGTCAAGGGCAAAATCGAGCCTCTCCCATGCAGGGGATGGGGGGGGCACACGGTATCCCCCGATGATTTGCCTGAAAAGCCGGTCAATATTTTTTTCTTCCCTCATGATCTGATTTTCGCGACTGTATGGTTATAGTAATTCTTTCTTACCTTTTCCTGAAGAATATACCTGGCACGGGCCAGATTTGACTTGGATGTCCCTTCAGAGATTCCGAGCATCTCGCTGATCTCGCGGTGAGAATAGCCTTCAATCGCATAGAGGTTGAAAACCATCCTGTACCGGGGTGATAATTCCAGGATCATTCCGATCAGCTCTTCCGCACTGAGATCCGAAATCACCCTTTCGGGTTCGATATCATCCGCCACTTCATGATCTTCGGACAAAAGGAAAAGATGCCGTTGTTTCCGGAATTTCTCCAGGGCCGTATTGATCATGATCCGTTTGATCCATCCTGCAAGCGATCCTTCATGGCGAAACTGCCCGATACTCTGGAAAACCTTCATAAAACCTTCATGAAAGATATCCTCCGCTTCGGTCCTGTCTCTGGAATAGTAAAGGCACACTCCGAACATCTCCCCGGAGAACAGGTCGAAGAGTTCCTTCTGCGACTGGCGTTTGCCGGCCACACATCCTCTGATGATATCTGCCAAGTCTTTCTGGCTCACGGACAACTACACTATCTCCCGAATCCTTCATCCGGAACGTACTAAATTACGAAATCATTTTAACCATTGACATGAAGATGTTAAATATTCCTCCGGGGTTGCGTTACCATTCACAAGGGGTAACGGAATTGATGAAAATCTTTTTCGATATCACGCAACCTAACCCGGTCTTGGTTCATCTAACTCAAAAAGGTATTTTTCATGAAGGTCATCGGGAAAATATTGGATGTGGTTCATGATGTGGTGATGCAAAGGATCAGTGCGCATTTCAGGTTGCTGTTCCTGATCATTGCCTTCTTTGCCTTGTTGTATGCCGTGGAGCATGTAATGAAAATGACGATAGCCATTCAGTGATCAGATAGTACAGCCCTTTTCAAATCAGAATCGCCTGTCCGGACTCCGGCAGGCGATTTCATTTTCAGGTATATTCCCCGTAAAGAGGTATTTTCAGTCGTGTCCCCCTTTCCTGCAGCAGGCCGGTAGACGCTCATAGGCTTCCGGATCTGCCGGAACATCATCCGCATCATATCCGATCCTGGCAACCGCCCGGCGAATCTCTTCGGGTGTGGATTTATCCGTGCGGTATCTGACGGTCAAATCTTTGGTTTCCAGGTCAAGATTAACATATTTTATACCCTTCTCAAAGGACATATCCCTTTCGATCCTTTCCTTGCACATCCCACACTGCGCAGATGTTTTGATAACGATCTCCATGACCTCCCTTGCAGGTTTGTCTTTTGTATCCTGGCCGGAAGCCGGTAAAAGGGACCAGGCCAGTATCATTACAATGATCCATGTGATGTTTTTCATTGTTGTTCTATTTTGGGTTGTTTATTGCATATCTGAATCCGAAATAGATCTTTCTGCCCATGAGCGGGCCCCAGACCATGGAGGCATCGAACCACGGTCCGTAAGGGTCTTCGGGTGCGATGAGCGGATTCTGCTGAACGAAATCCAAAAGATTTTCAGCACCCAGGTAGATACTCCAGTTGCGGAAGAAGCGTGAAACCTGGGCGTTGAATATCACGAATGCCGGGGAGTTTGCGGGTCTCCGGTATTGTTCAGGAAGGGACCGGGTATCAGGCAGCCTGGAATCGCCGTTGAGCTGTGTCGTCAGATCAAACTGCCACTTTCTCGAAAGAGTCTGATACGACAGGCTCATCAGCCCCTTGTACCGCTTCACCAGGGGTTCCCGGTCCAGCTCTCCGTTGATGGTCATCCTTACATCACTGACACGGAAGGCAGCCACTATATCCATTCCCCGTAACAACTCGTATCCGGCTTCGACCTGGTAGCTGTTTGAGAAGGATGGTCCGTCCAGTTTGTAAACATATATCTCAGACGAGTTCCGGTCCCTGTCGATAATCACCTGGCTGCGGAAATCGGTCCGGTAGTACTCACCGCTGAAGGTCAGTTCCCTGCCTGAGAGGTCGATATGCCGGGTCAGGTTGAGGCCGTAGTTCCAGGCCACCTCCTGCGGAAGCTCCAGGTCGACGTACAACCGTCTTGAGCTGGCCAGCAGATAACTGTTTTCCGCAATGATGTTCGGGGTATGGTATCCCATACCGGCTGAAGCGCGGAGTACGGTGCGGCTGTCGATCCCCCACCTCACATGAATCCTGGGAGTCATAAGCCAGCCGTGAATATTGTGATGATCAGCCCTTATCCCTGCGATCCAGGTCAGGTGTGTGGAATCCGAATAGGTATACTGCAGGAATGCACCCGGCACCCGTTCATCCCGACTGAATATGCTGTCATTCAACGACTCCCGGTAGGAATCATACAGGTAGCTCACTCCGGCACTATATGCATGCCGCGGACTGCCCAGTTGGGACTGCATGATCAGGCTGCCGTTGTAATTGTTTTCCGTTCCGTTGTAGTCATTCAGTCCGAAAAGGGACTCCTGGTCATGAATGCTGAAGATGTTGACGAAACCCAGGCTGGTGGCGGGATGAGACGGTACGATATAGCCCGTCTTACCGAAAACTTCGAAGCGCCGGGTCCTGATATCGATCCCATAGGGGGATGAGGCGCCCGGCGTTTCGGGCGACCGGAAAGTCATCTGGCCGCCTGTCCTGTGTTCGTCGAGGAACTTGAGGCCGAACTGGGCCATCACATTGCCCTGCATGTACTTCCACCTGTTGAAGACATTGTACTGCCGGATGAGGGGCTCATCGATGAAGGAATCCCCGTTGTGGTCCACCCGGTGGCCCAGGTCCTCCACATGCCCGTAAAGCATGGTGCTCCAGCGGTCATTCAGCCGGACAGCACTGTAGGCATTGCCTTCCGTTTTGCCGATGTGATTGACATATCCGTTGAGATATAGCATTTCGGCCTTGTCGGGTTTCTTGAACTCAATATTGATCTGCCCGGTGATGGACTCATAACCGTTCAGTACCGTGGCGGTGCCCTTGGAGATCTGGATCGACTCCATCCACGGACCAGGGATGTATCCAAGCCCGTAAGTGGCTCCCAGTCCACGCAGGTTGGGCAGATTCTCTGTGATCATCTGGACATATTTCCCGTGCAGCCCGAGCAGATCGATCCGCTTGGAACCTGATACCGCATCGCTGTATGATACATCCACCGAGGCGTTCGTTTCAAAACTCTCCGACAGGTTGCAGCAGGCGGCCTTCAGCAGCTCGTTCGAGGTGATCACATGGACATGCAGGGGATCGATCATCGAAACAAAGCTGGACTTTTGCCTTTCCGAAATCACTACCTCCTCCAGCATTTCACTGGTGGGCATCATACGGATCTCGTAATGATGCACACCGGGATCGACAAAAACCGTATCAGGCTGATAACCAATGAAACTGACTACCAGCATTGGGTGTTTACCCGCCGGGATACTGAGGGTAAATCTGCCCTCCGTGTCGGTTACGGAGCCGGTCAGGGTACCCTCCACAAGCACGTTCACTCCCGGCAGGGCGATCCGGTGACCGTCAGACCCCTCCTCAAACACAAACCCTGATATCTGCTGCGCAATCCCCGGCGGGAAAAACAACAATAGCATGTAAAACATCAGGGGAATTCCGGATTTCCAATTCATAATATCCTCCTTGTAGAGATAGGTTAATAATACAATCCGTGAGAAAGCAGATCAAAGCATTCTCATGACAAGGAGGGATCACCCAGCCTGAGCTGGCCGGAAAAATGAAGAAATTCCTTTCCGGAAAGGCAGAAAGGAAGGTCTGTCATTGAATTATGATGTACGTTTTTTTCGTATCGAATCGGTTGGTACAGGGTAACATCGGGACGATGCAAGGGCATTCCAGCCCCGAATAATCTCAGGTCCGCTATCTGGCCTGGGACAACATACGGATCTGTTTTCAGAAAGGCATCCAGAACGACACAGCAGTGGTTTTTTCCATTGTGGGTTTCATGACCCGGCAGGGAAATTACATTTCCACTGGCAGGCTCAGTAGTGGCCATGGATGCCCAACACGAGTGCTCGTCAATCACTTGCCCGTGGTCACTGTCATGGCTGCAGCACGACATATCACACGCCTCCGGGTGTGTACAATGATGAAGATGGACGGAATAACCACCTGACAGGAGACCGATCCACACTGCGAGGATGATATAAATAATTTTCAATATCCAGGCTTTCATATCACACATGACGTGATGCAAATATGCTTATTTTTATATACATTAACAAAAATGAGGCAGGAAAAAGTGTTAAGGAAGTGTTAAAGTAAGTGGAAAGAGGAAAGTAAAAGTATAAAGTGGATTTACGCGCGATACCGATTCCGACGCCAATTCCGGGAGCGATTGAAGTAAACTTCAAATTAATTCCTAATTCTGAATTCATACTTTATTCATGCAATACAAATACATGGTCATTCTGAATTCTGTCTCCTGAATTCTAAATTCTAAAGAGTATCTTAAATTAAACCACTTCCAAATCATATTCCGTGCGGCTTTCGTTCACCGGAAATATTATATATTTGAGCCTCCCGATTACGAATCAAACATTACATCGATGAACCTTACAGTATTAAAGCTTGAGGTCGGCGAAGGGATCGCCTGGATCACCATCAACAGGCCTGAGGCCCTCAACGCCCTGAACACTGTCTTTTTCAGGGAGATGGAGGGGGTATTGAACCAGCTTTCCGGGGACAAGAGCGTCCGCGTGGCGGTGATCACCGGTGAGGGCAAGGCCTTTGTCGCCGGTGCGGACATTGCCGAGATGGCTCACATGAGCCCGGAGGAGGGCTCCCGTTTTTCACAGACCGGCCAGGCTGTGTTCAGTCATATTGAACAGATGGCGATACCAGTCATTGCAGCCATCAACGGATTTGCCCTGGGCGGCGGAATGGAGCTTGCCATGAGCTGCGATTTCAGGATCGCAAGCAGCAAAGCCAGATTTGGCCAGCCCGAGGTAAACCTGGGGCTGATCCCCGGTTATGCCGGAACGCAGCGGCTTCCCCGCCTGGTGGGGCTGGGACATGCGCTCTATCTGCTGACGACCGCCGAGATGATCGACGCTCAGACTGCATTTTCCATTGGTCTGGTGCAGAAGGTGGTCGAACCGGAACAGCTGAAGGAAGAGACCCTGAAGATCGTACAGACCATCATGGCCAAAGGCCCGCAGGCAGTGAGCCTGGTCAAGCAGGTGACCCGCGGGGGCATGCTGACCGACTTCGAATCAGGATGCAATCTCGAGTCCGACCGTTTCGGAAGCCTGTTCGGGCCGGGCAGCCAGGGAGAAGAAGGCATGAAGGCATTCCTGGAAAAACGGAAGCCGGAATGGAAATGATCACGCATTGTATCAATCAATAATATCCACATGAATTACGAAGAAAGATTATCGAATGTATCGGTACTGGGTGCAGCGGGTAAAATGGGCAGCGGCATCCTGTTACTGACGGCTGTGGAGATGGCCGATCTGAGCCTTAAACCCGAGAACAGGGGAAAACAATTTGTCCTGAACGCCATTGATGTTTCACCCGCAGGTCTGGAGGGACTGATGCGTTACCTCCGTGTGCAGGTTCGGAAGCTGGCGGAGAAGAAGACCGTATTCCTGAGAAAACTTTATGCCGACCGTGAGGATCTGGTCGAGAACGGAGAGATCATCGATGAGTATGTGTTCGATGTGATGAATATCGTCCGGCCGGTCACCACCCTTGAATCTGCATTTGATTCGCAGCTCATCTTCGAGGCGGTGATCGAGAACCAGGAGCTCAAGATCCGGATGTTCTCAAGGATCGCGCAGAACAATCCCCACCAGCCCTGGTTCTTCACCAATACCTCATCCATCCCGATCCATTTGTTGGAGGAAGGAGCCGGGATTGAGGGCCGGATCATCGGCTTCCATTTCTATAATCCTCCGGCCGTGCAGAGGCTGGTGGAGCTGATCACCACCGGCAGGACCGGTGCAGAGCTTGTCGATTTTGCACATCACTATGCCAAGAATCTAAAAAAAGTGGTGGTACCCTCCAACGATGTGGCCGGATTCATCGGCAACGGTCACTTCATGCGGGATTCACTCCATGCCATCCGGGAGGTGGAACGGCTTTCGAAGGAGATGAAGCCGGTAGAAGCCCTTTATGTCGTCAACAAGGTGTCACAGGACTTCCTGGTCAGGCCGATGGGCATTTTCCAGCTGATCGATTATGTGGGCGTTGATGTGGTGCAGTTCATCATGAAGGTGATGAATCCGCACATTCCCGGAGAGGAGCTGCACAGCGACCTGCTTGACCGGATGATCGGACTCGGTGTCAAGGGGGGACAGTACCCTGACGGATCGCAGAAGGACGGCTTCCTGAAATACGAAAAGGGCAAGATCGTCGCCGTATATGATACGGATAAAAAGGATTATATACCGGTTGACACATTCCGTTCAAAGGTCGATCAGTACCTGGGACCCCTCCCGGAGTCATTCAAACCCTGGAAAACGGTCAATTTCAGCCGGGACGGGAAAGACCAGATGCTGGAAGCCTATTTCGGTGATCTCAACGGCATGGATACCCCGGGCGCCATTCTTGCCCGCCGGTACAATGCCCGTTCCAACGAAATCGGAAAGAAGCTGGTCGAAGACCGGGTAGCCCGGAGCGCCGAAGATGTGAATACGGTAATGCTCACAGGCTTTTATCATGCCTATGGCCCCATCAACGAGTATTTAAAATAACGGAGGAAAAACCATGCAAAATCTCAGGAGAAAAGTATATATGACGGCAGGTTACAACACGGTTTCGCTGGGAACAGGCCGCAGTGAGTTCAACCCCAGAAAGCCCCGCCCGGGACTGGAACACTACATCCGCGAAGCGGGACAGGGAACGCTGAAACAGATCGGGGGAGCAGCCCATGTGGATGAAGGAACCATCGGGAACTTCATGGCGCCCCGATTCAACAGGCAGGGTCATCTGGCCGGATTGATCCCGATGATCGATGAGGGGCTGCAATGGAAGCCCTGCACCCGTACCGAGGGAGCCTGCGCCTCAGGTGCACTGGCACTGACCGCCGCGATCCGCTCGATACTCTCTGAAACATCTGATGTGGTGCTTACCATCGGTGTTGAGGTTCAGAATTCGATGAAGGCGGTTTACGGGGCGGATGTGCTGGCAGGAGCCGGATGGTATCAGAAGCGGAAAAACGGACATGCCTATTTCTTCCCCGGCCAGTTCAGCGACCGGGCTGGAGCTTACTATCAGAAATACGGCATGGAGCGTGCCCGAAAGGGTATGGGACGCTGGTTCCGGAATGCCGTGGAGAATGCCAGGCTGTGCCCCACAGCCCAGGAGTATGAGAACAAAGTGCCTGATCTGGAAGCACTGTATCACAAAATGAAAATAAACGGCGCCGTTTTTGTCGATCATCTCAATGTACTGGATTGCTCCAAGGTGTCGGATGCCGCTTCGGGCATTGCCATTATGTCGGAGGAGGGCCTGAAACGTTGCGGCATCGATCCCAGGGATGCCGTGGAGGTGATCAGCTGGGCACAGGTAGAGCGCAATCTTACCAGTGATCCTCCGGATCTTACCGAGTTGACGACGATCAAGAAAGCCGCTCACAGAGCTCTTGAGGGTGCCGGGATCACCATCAACGACTTGGCCACCATTGAGATCCACGACTGCTTCAGCATCGCAGCAGTACTGACCATGGAAGCCCTCGGCTTTGCCGTACCGGGAGAGGGGGCCGACTTCATCGCTGCAGGACATACAGCACGCGACGGCAGGATACCGGTCAACACAACCGGCGGACTCATCGGCTGGGGGCACCCCACAGGCGGCACCGGCGTGCATCAGGCCGTCACCATCTGGGAACAGCTGACCGGTAAGGCCGGCGCGGCTCAGATCAACATCCCGGCCGACAAACCCTACGGCATGACCATCAACATGGGCGGCGACGATGTGACCGTGGTGGCCATCGTCTATAAAAGGGGTTGTTAAAAGACTGTTTAAAATTCTTTACAAATTCAATTTCTCACCACAAGGTCACAGTAGCACGAAGGAGAACACCCAGGCGTTTCAATGATATTTCATGAAATCGGATTGTTGCTATGGTTGATCCAGGCAAGTAATCCTTCAGGATATTACATTTGACAATGTGTTTTTATTCAACATCTTACCAGATTAACGCATTCACTCTCTGCAGTTTGAGTATATATTGGCGGTTTAGCTGAACCACATGGATACGACCTGTTCCGGCCCTTTGGGATAGGTGTACACAGAAATGCTCCCCTGAGAAACAGGATCAGTAGGTAATGACTCTTCCCAGGCGGTCATGGATGGTACGGCTGATTTGTTTCATGGTCTTGAAACGGGCGATGAGCATATTCATATCGTCTTCGTTATCGGCATGTCGCATCTGTTCCTGGATGTCACGGATCATCTCCCCGATCCTTTTGGCCTTGAATGAAAGGATGGAATTGACCACCGCCTCAAAGAGCCTCATCTCTTCGCCTGTGGTAAATATCCTGTGCTTCTGCTCCCAATTCTCGCTCAGCTCATAGCGGCTGGTGGTCAGGTCGATGGCCAGCATGGCCACCTCCTGGTTTGGATGATTGACAAAGTGGAAGGCATCCGGGGATTCTCCCCGCTCCAGATGGACGGTATATTCCTCGAAAATCTTTTGATACAGGGAATTGGTGAAGGAGAGGTCATCATTGCGGATGTCATCGTTGATAAAGCGGGCCACATTGACGGGCCTCCCGGTCAGCCGGTTGTGCTCATCGGTTTCATGAATGATGATGTCCTCATGCCCGTAGTTCAGCAACAACCTGATGATATCGCGCTCCTGGTGCTCCGTGCTGAAATGATCCGGTAGGGTTTGTTGCGGAGGGAGGTATTCGGCGGGAGCGGTTTCCTGCGGCTGAGGTGCTTTCTTTTCCAGACGTTTACGCAGCAGTTTGTTGAGCTGATGGATGAGGGTCTGTTCATCCATTTCCATTTTATCCGAGCATTCCCTGATGTAGAGTGACCGGGTGATGGGATCGGGGATCACGGAGATGCTCTGCAGTATCTCATGGATCACACCGGCCTTCTTCACCGGATCGCCTGCGGAATCCTTCAGGAGCAGTTCCAGCTTGAAGGTGATGAAATCCTTTGCGGCGGTCCTGAGAAAATCCTCCACCTCCTTCACCCGGTGGCCGCGTACAAAGGAATCGGGATCTTCTCCTTCGGGAAACATGATGATCCGGACGTTCATCCCCTCTTCGAGGATCATGTCGGTTCCCCTGAAGGTGGCTTTCAGCCCGGCCTCATCCCCATCGTAAAGGACGGTGATGTTGCGGGTATACCGCCTGATCAGCCGGATCTGGCCTGTAGTGAGCGAAGTGCCCGAGGATGCGACAACATTCTCTATGCCGGCCTGGAACAGGGAGATCACATCCGTATACCCCTCCACCAGATAGCAATTGTCCATCCGGATGATGGGGTTTTTGGCAAAAAAAAGACCGTAGAGAACTTCACTTTTGTTATAAATCTCCGATTCCGGGGAGTTGATATACTTGGGCTTGTTTTCGGTGCTTCTGAGTATCCTGGCGCCAAATCCGATGACCCGTCCGGTCAGGTTGTGGATGGGGAACAGGATTCGTCCGCGGAACCGGTCGTAATGCCTTCCGTCCTTTTCAAGGGTGAGACCGGTTTTGAGCAGGTATTCCATCTGAAAGCCGTTGTTCCTGGCCTGCCGTGTGAAATCATCCCATTGCCCGGGGCAGTATCCCAGCTGGAACATCCGTATGGTCTTTTCATTGAACTCCCTCTCTTTCAGGTAGCTCAACCCGACGGATCGTCCCTCATCGGTATTCCACAGGATATCCGAGAAGGATTTCTGTGCGAAGGCATTGACGGCCATCAGGCTTTCGCGTTCGCCCTTTTCCCTGATCTGCTCAGCAGTCTCCTCTTCTTCCTTCAGGTCGATGTTGTATTTACGGGCGAGATACCGGAGGGCTTCGGGGTATGAGAAGTGCTCATGTTCCATGATGAAGCCGACCGCATTGCCGGCTTTTCCGCATCCGAAGCATTTGAAGATGCCCCTGGCGGGAGATACGTTGAAGGAAGGGGTTTTCTCGTTGTGGAAGGGGCAAAGACCGATAAGATTCACACCCCGCCTGCGCAGCTGGACAAAATCACCCACTACCTCCTCGATGCGGGCGGTTTCAAGGATAATGCCGATGGTGTCCCTTGATATCAACGGGCCTTTTGGGGCTAAATTAGTTAAAATGTCAGGGCATGGGAAATGAAGATATCAACAAAGACAGGGGCTGTACCGGAAATTCCCCGGCACAGCCCCTGTTCTTTTATCCCGAAAAAAAATTACTGAACGATCACCTTGCCGGTCATCTGTCTGGCACCGGCCTTCACCGAAAAGAAATATATCCCGTGGCTAAGGCGTGAGCCATCCAGGGTCATGGTGTTCAATCCGGGAGAAGCATTCGGCCTGATATGTTCCATCACCTTCAGACCGTTCAGGGTGAACAGCTCAACAAGGATATCCGCATGCTCCTTCAGGATCACATGAATCTCCGCTTCCCCGTGAAAAGGATTCGGTGTACAGAGGGCTTCCAGCTTCCCTGGATTCTCCGTGTTCTCGGCATTTCCTGTGATCTCATCCTTGATCACTTTGGCAAAGATGATACGGTTTTCCCCATAGGGGTCCTCATCGCCCCACGTAGCCAGGCCGGGTTCACCATCGGCCTGGAAGAGCATATAGATATACTGGTTGTCGCAATATGATGCACAGGTGGGATAGACACATTCGTCGAAGATATGGACCAGGTCCTCGTCGAGGTCGAAGAAGTCACCCCAGGTGGTTCCGGCGTCGGGGGAACATCTGGCCCATATATGCCGGTAGTTTTGCGTACCGTTGTCATATGTCTCGGTTACCGAGGAGTAGAAAAGGTAGAGTCTGCCCAGGTCGTCGAGCACCAGTTGCGGCATGCTGGAGAGTCCCAGATAATAGGCACCGATATTGGTTGTAGCGGTTCCAACAAAGTCAAGAACGCCATTGTTGTTGACATCCTGAGTCCAGCCTACCAGGTTATAGTCAACGATAAGCTCGGAGTTGGGGTGGCCGTATGGGTCGAGGGCGTGGTGGTCATTGGAGAAGGCCGGCATGGTCTCGTTCCAGTAGACAATGCCGTCGACAAACGGGAACCAGTAGGATGAAGTACCATCGGCATGGGCCCTGTTGATCCCGAATGCCACATGTACCATGCCGCTGGGGTCGATGACAAGGGAATGAGCACCGTCGGCGCAGTAAAAGGTATCAGTAGCGGTGTATTGCACCCAATAAGGATATGGGTGCTCCCAGATGATGGTCTTTTCGAAGGTCTGCCCGCCGTCGGTGGATTTCATCAGGTAGAGGTCATACCAGGTTTCACCCACGACGAAAGCGATGATATCGCCGCGGGGTTCGGCGAAAGTATAGGTGTCGCCGTAATACTGTGTATAGTAATCCGATCCCATTCCGGGCAGTATGACATTTTCCTGGTCCCATGTGGCGCCGCCGTCATTCGAAAGGGAGTAAAGAAGGGCACCGTCGAGTCCCAGGTACGGAGTTCCGTTGTAAGCGGTGGATGCGGTGACCGCCAGCATGTGAAGGCGCGTATGGTTTGTGCCGGAGGTGATCAGGCGGGGCCATATCATGTATTCATGACCCACCGGACCCGGAAAGAGGGTATAGTTCCAGGTACCTGTCCCCTTGTCCGGCCGGGAAGAGAAGTAAATCCCGTCCCCGGCGGAATGAGCCGCAACGATCTCTCCGTTCTCACCTAAAGGCGCATACGATGGCCATCCGGTCTTGACATCTTCAATACGTACTGTAGGATAAGGCCCCCAGGCTGAGCCGTCAAAGTAGTTGTACCCCGATCCCCTGTCAGGGAACGCAGTGTGCTCATACCCGATCGTCCATGTGGCTCCTATAGTGCCGTCGGGATGAATGTAAAGCCGGTTCTGGATGCTGGCATTCGACTGGTCGTCATACCATGTCGTGCCGATCTGCGCCTCCTCGGGGTACAATCCCGACTTCACATAAGGATTCACCTCCTGGGTCATGTTGAAGGTCTCCAGGACGGGTATCTGGTCTTTCATGGCCAGGTCCCGCAGGTTCTTGGTGACCACAGCTCTGTTCTGCGCCATGGCGAAGGTCGCTAGGGCCAGGATAACCGACAAAAGGATGGTTCTTTTCATATGCATGGATTTTTAGTGATGATTTTCCAATTAGCCTGTCTGATCCAAACCTTCAAATATACTTAAAAATTCTTTTCCTGAAAAAACAAAAAAGAGACTGACTCCATGGAGACAGCCTCTTTCTTTTATCTGGTATCAGCGGTTTATTCGACAATCATCTTCCGTGTGATTGCATTTTCGCCAACCTTCACGGTATAGAAGTAGATACCGGGGGTCATGTCTGCGGCTTCGATCCGGACATTATGAAGGCCTGCGTTGACGACGCCCATATCGATCTCCTTCACCATCTGGCCCATCAGGTTGGTCACTTCGACCTTCAGGTCGCTGCGCGCCAGGGTCTGCACCTGGACCATGGTCCAGTTTGTGAAGGGATTCGGGTAATTCTGCGAAACAAGGGACTCACCAATCACGCCTTCATGCTCCTCCATGTCGGTAAATTCGTTGATGTACCTTTTGACATAGATCATCCTGTTTTCCTGGTAAGGATGGTCTTCATCAAGGGCCGTTCCCGGGGTGGCATCTGCCTGGTATATAATGTGGACTCCGTCATCCACCTGCTCGGCCATCACGGGATAGATACACTCATCGAAGATGTGGATCAGGTCGGTATTGAGGTCGTAGAAGTTGCCCCATGTAGTACCGCCGTCAGGTGAGCGGCGCACCCAGACGTGTTTGTAGTTATAGGTGCCGTTGTCATAGGTCTCGGTAGCAGAGGACCATACTACAAAAATCTGGTTATCGGGGCCTATGCTGATATTGGGCATGGTAGAGATACCGAGTTCCCTGTAGGACAACAGATCGGTCAGTAAATCGATGACACCGTTGTTGTTCACGTCCTGTGTCCAGCCGATGTAATTGACATCTTCCGGCAGGTTTTCGTAAGCGAGTGCCCTGTGCTGGTTTGCTGCTTCAAACGGTGGCATGGTTTCATTCCAGTATACGATACCGTCGGTCCAGGGCCAGTAGGAATAGGTAGTACCTACTTCTGTATGTGCGACACGGCCCAGGCCGCA
>JAFGHD010000101.1 GCA_016939365.1 Bacteroidales bacterium
AGCATATTTCAGACGATAAATGTCTGAATTTTAAAACTGACGAAATCAGACAGTTTAAATTTGCAAACCTGATTTCCGTCAGTATATCTTTGTTAGCGTATTAAAAATGACACCGTGACCTATTCACCGGCATTTATGGCAAGGATGGCTCTGGCGATGCTTTTGTCAGTCAGTCTGGGAAGCGCTTTCTCACAGGAGCTGCAGCTTCATTCCCCTTCCGGCGATCTTTGGATCAAAATCATTACTCAGGGGGATCCTGCATTTTCGTTACATCACCGGGATGGTACGATCCTTAAACACTGCAGGATATCCCTGGAGACAGACCGGGGTCGCTTTCCCGCCTCATTCCATGCAGGCGAGGTGCGGTACAACAGGTCGGCAACGGACAGGATCATCATGCCCGAAATACCTGGGAAATCAAGCATTATCAAGGAACAATTCAATGAGTTGCAGCTGGCTTCGGCCAGGAAGGACTGGGCCATTACCTTCAGGTTGTTTGATAACGGCATGGCATACCGTTTCGAAACTTTTCTGGGCGACTCTTTGTTCGTGAAGGATGAAACCATGGTGTTGGAATTTGAAGGAGACCCCTGGGTTTATTTTCCTGAGGAAAAGAATTTTTTCTCCCACAACGAGAGATCATATGAATACCTGAAGTTGTCCGGAATCGGAGCGGACAGGTTCTGCAGCCTTCCGGTTCTTTTTGTACCTGAGCAGGGAGCTAAGGTTTTGCTTACCGAGTCTGATCTTTCGGATTACCCCGGCATGTGGCTGAGCGGTGCGGCAGATGCTGCTGCAGAGGCTGTCTTCCCCGGATATCCGGCCGAAACGGAGCAGACCAGCGACCGGGACCTGAAGGTGACCCGCTATGCGGACCATATCGCAAAGACGAGGGGGACCCGGACTTTCCCCTGGAGGGTTTTTGTGGTAGCGGAAAAGGATGCCGATCTGCTCACCAGTCAGCTTGTCTGGTTGCTGGCGCCACCCTGTGCCATTGATGATCCCTCATGGATCAGGCCGGGAAAGGCGGCATGGGACTGGTGGAATGCGCTGAACCTTTACGGAGTGGAATTCTTTGCCGGAGTCAATACGGAAACATACAAGTATTTCATTGATTTTGCTGCCTCTCATGATATAGAATACATCATCATGGATGAGGGATGGTACAAACTGGGCAATCTTCTCGAACTGGCGCCGGGAATCAACATGGAGGAGATTCTTGCATATGCCCGTGAACGCAATGTGGGCGTGATCCTCTGGGTGGTCTGGAAAACCCTGGAAGAGCAGTGGGAAGAGGCCTTTGAGCAGTTTGCGCGGTGGGGTGTTGCCGGGCTGAAGGTCGATTTCATGCAACGCGACGACCAGTGGATGGTGAATTTCTACCATCGTGTGGCAGCCGAGGCGGCACGGCATCAGATGATCGTGGACTTTCACGGTGCTTACAAGCCCTGCGGTCTCCGGCGCACCTGGCCGAATGTTTTGACCCGGGAAGGCGTCAGGGGGCTGGAACACTCCAAGTGGAGCGACGCCATCACAACAAACCATAATGTCACCATACCTTTCATACGAATGGTGGCAGGGCCGATGGACTACACCCCCGGTGCCATGCTGAATGCCAATCCCGCTCAGTTCCATCCGGTCTTCAACCGGCCCATGAGCCAGGGTACCCGTTGCCATCAGCTGGCTATGTATGTGGTATATGAAAGCCCCCTTCAGATGCTGGCGGACAGCCCGTCAAACTATGAAAGGGAGAAGGATTGCATGGATTTCCTCTCTGCCGTGCCCACCGTCTGGGATACCACCATCATCCTTTCCGCCGCCGTTGCCCGGCATGTTGCGCTGGCCCGTAAAAAGGGCAATGAGTGGTATGTGGGTGCAATGACCGGATCGGGCGATCTGGACCTGATCCTCAGCCTCTCCTTCCTGGAGGAGGGCGCATCCTGGACGATGTTCAGCTATGAGGATGGCCCCAACGCCGTGAATTATGCAGGAGACTTCCTGCGGAAAAAACATCCGGTTGGTCCACTCACCAGGCTGAATGTCCATATGGCACCCGGCGGAGGATGGGTAGCCCGGATCACAAAGGCTGGCAAGTAACACGTGGAATATTTGCCAGGATGATGATATGAGTCCGCCTTCATCAGATACTAAAATATGGTGATACAATAATACTTTTTTCAGTTTTCTTCGTACAAAGCAAGAAAATCCGTCATGAAATCTATTATCCGGGTGACTCTGGCCTTCCTGATGCTTTCAGGTTTTTCCGCACACGCGCTGGATACCTATCCGCAGCAAGATGTTGATTACGAGTCTGATTTTGAGTATTTAACAGATGATAAAGGAAATGATATCGTCACCTATTTCCTGGGAAACCTGTCCGGGGAAAGAATCATGTTCTTTGATTTTTCGATCAACCCCACTGAATACGAATATCAGGTATTGAATGATCTGCCTGATGACGTGCTCATTGTCGGGCCGTATGAGAAAGCCATGTATTTCAAATGCATCTCTGTCACAGGTCGGCCGGGATTCACATGGAATGCGGAATTTCTTGAAGATGATGCTGCCAGTGTGGATCACCCGGCATCAGGCAGGGATTACGTTTTTTATTATACCTATAAGGAAACCGGTGAGGATATCGAATATGTTTATTTTCTGAAGAATATCTCACCCAGACTTCTCCGTTTCTCAGGTTTCAACATTGACGAGAATTCATCGGGTTATACTACTACCCGGGAACTCCCATTCGGGTCACTGGTATTGCCCCCGGATGACCATTCAGATATCATGCGTTTCAGTATCCCTTCTTCCGGTGATGCACCCTACGTGGAATGGAACGTCCGCTTCATTGAGGATGAGAAGGAATATGAGGTTATGGATTATTCGTTCTGCGACGGGATATTGCAAATGATCCGGGCCTCGGCTGATGAAAATTTCAGCTCCGTCAGGGGAAATATGCTTGATGAGGGAGGAGGATTGTTTGAAAGTTACGAAAGCATGATTCATATTGAGGGAATGAGGGATGAATCCATCATCGACATGATGGTTTATTACACGTATTGGGCTTATATCGGTGACCCGGGATCATTCGGGGAGATACAAGGTCTTTTCGACGATTACCGTTCCAGGATCAAGGAATGTTTGCCATCGGGTACGGAAGAGGACCTGACCTGGGGTAAGACAGACGACGAAATCAATATCAAGGCTGAGTACACCGGTGATTTCGATGGCATCCCCCTTCAT
This sequence comes from Bacteroidales bacterium, assembly GCA_016939365.1. Taxonomy (GTDB): domain Bacteria; phylum Bacteroidota; class Bacteroidia; order Bacteroidales; family JAFGHD01; genus JAFGHD01. The sequence goes on from JAFGHD010000101.1 coordinate 3,244, forward strand.
GTCAACCTGGAGATCGATGATACTTACGAGCCGGAAATCTACAGACTGCATCTTACCATTGAAGGCGACTGGTGAATGCAGTGATGGGCATGCATCCCGTGTTTTTCCGGGCTGGCTGATTCCGGTTTACCTGATCACCGTCAATATCTCTGAGATACAACGTTTTTCGTTGCGGATGGACAGGATGTAGATACCTTCCGGAATACCGTCGAAATATAAGGGCAGTGTGCTGTTCCTATCCCTGTCCTGATGGGCGATGATCCTTCCGTCGATCGAATGGATTTGGATGATCAGATCCCCCTCCAGGCCGGGTTCGACCATGACTGAGCCGTTTGATGGATTGGGATATATCCGTGTTCTCCCTTCAGTGTGTTCGGCACAGGATGCGGCACATTCCTGGAACTCACACCCAGTGGCCAGGATGGGGGCATTCAGATCACCGACACTGCCGACCGGCCAGATGTGCTGCTCCAGGATCTCTCCACCGGGTGCGATCAAAATTACAGTAGGGAAGGATGTCACCAGGTATTTCCCTGTGATCACATTGCCGTGACCCTCTGCGCCGCTGATGGTGGGGTATTCCACACCATATACCGAATCGTAAACCCTGCAGTCCTCGTTTGTATCCGTGTTCTTGCCTGAGATGGACAGAAAGAACACATCACCTGCATTGCATCCGAAATCGCGGTACGACAGGTTGACAATCGGACTTATGGCCTGGCAGGGAGTGCAGTCCACAAAGAAGAAATCGATAAGGACATGCTTCCCGTCTGCAAGGATGTCGAAAAGATGGATGGTGTCACCATGAATATCCTGAGCTGAGAAATCAATGGCCTGTGTCAGCGGTGTCTGACCTCTGGTCAGTCCTGTTGCGGCCATTGTCAGGATCAATAATGTCGCAATTCTCAACATAGTGTTTGTTTCTAAAAGTCCTGATGGTTCCTGTTCATTTCACGTCCCTTGTCCGAGATGTAAAGATAGAATGTCTTCCTGAGAATGGAACCTTCCCTCAGGAAGATGCCGATGAGCACCTGCACCATCCTGCGGGTGGCACCCGACAGTTCGCGGAATTCTTTTTCATTGATTCCCTGAGGTTTCGCCGTAAGTTCCCTGAGTAACAGTTGCCGTGTATGGTCCACCAGATGGTAGTGGACAAAATCTCCTTCAAACTGAATCAATGTGCCGTTTTGCACCAGATATCCAAGCATCATATGAAGCTGTTCCCTGCTGATCTTTTCATCAGATGCAGCTTTTTCCAGGTCTTTGCCAACGGGTACCTGCATTCCAAATCCCAGGATGGTTTCTTCGAGCCATTTGAGCTGCCGTTGTCTTTTGTCATCGATCTGTACCTGATGGGAAACCAGGCGCCATGTGTTTCCCTTAGGGAGGATCAGGCCTTCCTGATGCATCCGTTCAAGCAAGCCGGAAAGATATTTTTTTCCGGTTGCGGAGGATGTGAGCCCCAGTTTACCGAAAAGTTCATTCGGTTCAAGGCCGGTCACAGAGAGGGGATGATTCTTGTGCCGGTCCTGCAGGATTTGTATGATCAGTGCACTGTGTCTTTCATCGGCCTCACGGGAGATCAGCAGTTGTTCTGAAGCCGCACCCATCACCTGTATTACGGCTTCATCCAGATGGGGTATCTCCCGAATGACCTCTTCTGCAGGCTGTTGGAGGTGCTCCGCCAGTTCACCGGCAGTGAAAGGCTTTCCATGTCTTTCCAGTTCGCGGATTATCAAACCGGGAAGGCGGCGTCCTGAAAGGACCGACCGGGCCAGCTCCTCCAGACCTTTGATCAGGGCAGGAGTCCTTCGGCGATGATGCAGGGGATTGGGATCGATGATCACCCCACCCCCCAGAGTGATAGTGTCGGAGCTGTTCCTCAGGACATACCGGTCACCCGCGACCAATGCCCACTCCTTTTCAGGATGGATCTGAACCACTGCATTCTCACCATCCTTCAGCCTTTCACTGGTGATCAGATGAATCCTTGCCGGGCATTCAAAGGTGCCGGTCAGAAAAAGCCCATGGGTCCACAATCCCATTTCGGCTTCCGTTGAGATCATTGAAAAGGTAGCATCGGCCATCAGGCTGGCAGATATTTCACGTCCGGTAAGGAGTGCGCCCCTGTAAACCTCGTCCGTTTTGATTCCGGTGAGGTTCAGGGCTGCCCGGTTACCGCTGACCACCTGATCCACAGGGAGATTGTAACGCTGTATGGACCTGACCCTGACTTTTTTTCCGCCCGGAACGACTATCAGTTCCTGACCGCTCCTGGCCATGCCGTTCAGCACCGAACCTGTGACGACACATCCGATACCCTGCAGTTGAAATACCCTGTCGACATACATCCTGAAGAATCCGCCTGCATCTTTTTCCGCAACAGCTGCTGCGGCCTTGTCGAGGGCCGATGACAATTCATTGAGTCCGTAACCTGAAAGGGCTGAAACGGCGACGATCTCCGATCCTTTCAAAGGCGTATCTTCCAGCAGCTCATGAACCTCAAGGCGGGTCATACCGACCATTTCATCATCCACCAGGTCGCTTTTGGTGAGGGCTACCACGCCGCGACTGACTCCCATGAGGTTGATGATTTCCAGGTGTTCCCGTGTCTGGGGCATTACCCCTTCGTCGGCGGATATTACCAGCAATACCATATCGATACCGTGGACACCCGCCACCATGGTTCGGATGAAATCACGATGTCCGGGAACGTCCACAATTCCGGCAGAGGTTCCTGAAGGGAGTGTGATGTGCGCAAAACCCAGATTGATGGTGATCCCACGTTCTTTCTCCTGGGGATGTGTGTCGCAGTCAATGCCTGTGAGTGCCTTTACCAGCGCCGTTTTTCCGTGATCCACATGACCGGCGGTTCCTATAATGATATGCCGGTTCATGACGAAAGGCCTTTCAGGCTTTGTGTGACGGCGTTGACGATCAGGGGGATTTCCCCGTCGGAGATGGTAAGCACATTGAGGCTGAAGCCTCCTCCGGCGATGACACCGACGACGGGAGTCTGGCTTTCAAGGAGGGCTTTTTGAAGAGCGCCGGCAAATTGCCGTTTTTTGATTACGCCCGGGTGAGAGGGCACTATCCTGACGGCGAAGCTGGGTATGGTCTTTCCGGGCAGGGATCCGCCGCCGCACCGGCCCTCACTGTCTGTCACTTCGGCATCCACCCCTTCCCTGAGCAAGGCTTCCTGAAGCCGTCCGGCCCTGATTCGCAGATCATCGGGATTGGATGTAAGCATCCGGATCACCCGGTTTTTAGCAGTAAGCTCCTTTTCATTGATGTAGTATCCGATGGATGTTTCGAGGGCTGCGAGTGTGAGCTTGCCGACCCGTAAAGCACGCAGCATTGGCTCTTTTTTAAGCCTTGAGATCAGTTCAGCTTTTCCTGCAATGATCCCTGCCTGGGGACCCCCCAGCAACTTGTCGCCGCTGAAACAGACCAGCGCGGCTCCGGTGGCAACCGCCTCCTTTACATCCGGTTCGCTGCTCAGCACGTCAATATCCATCCTGTGCAAAAGTCCGGAGCCCATATCAAATAACACAGGGAGCCCTTTTTCCCTCCCGAGGCCCACCAGCTCCCTGAGCCCCACCTCACTGGTGAAACCGCTGATGGTGTAATTGGAACGGTGTGCTTTCAGAAGCAGGGCTGTCCCCGGTGTGATGGCATGTTCGTAATCCCGGAGGTGCGTCTTGTTGGTAGTGCCTACCTCGACCATTTTACATTCGGAAGCCTTCAGTATATCAGGCATCCGGAAAGAGCCGCCGATCTCAATCAGCTCACCCCTCGAGATGATCACTTCCTTTTTCCTGGCCAGGCTGCGGAGGATCAGCATGACGGCTGCCGCATTATTGTTCACGATCAGGATGTCACCGGCGCCCGTAAGATATTTCAGTATGCCGGTCACATGCGTGTACCGTGACCCGCGATGGCCTGTTTCCAGGTCGAACTCCAGGTTGTTGTATCCTTCGATCACCGAACATATATCCTGCAGAAAGCCAGGGCTGAAGGGTGCCCTGCCGAGATGGGTATGGATGATCACGCCGGTGGCATTGATCACCCGTTGAAGGTTTTTCGTTGTGATGCCGGCCAATAGCTTTCGGGCATAACCGATGATTCCGGCCTGGTCGGGTAAGGGGATCGACCGCAGTGCCTGTTCCCTGAAGTGTTCCAGGGCCTGCCTGATGACATGGATGATCATTTCCCTGGGATGCCGTTTCATCAGTGCAATGACATCCGGATGAGCCAGCATCCTGTCCACACCCGGCAGTTTCGCAAGGTGGAGCGGATTTGTGTTATGATCATGTTCCTGCGCGTTCACGGGCAAGCTGGGAATGAGGCAGAGAGGGCAGGAATCGAACCTGCCACAGACGGTGTTATCCGACTGCTACCAGTTTTGAAGACTGGCTGGAACACCAGTTCCGACCTCTCTAAAACAAAGGTTCAGCAGTCGGAAGTGATCCTCCTGCTGAACCCGGAGAGACTCGGGATCAAACCCTTAAATGATTCTTCCGGTCTGATCCAGCCGTCAAAGAACGGTTATCTGATCAGAATGATCTTGTCCGTGACCACCAACTGTTTACCGGCAGCGAGCCGGTAGTAGTAACAGCCGGGATCCGGTGCGCCACCCGGATGATCATCCGCATTCCAGCTGACCCGGTAGGATCCTGCATCCTGCACGCAATTCACCGGCCTGCTGATCAGCCGGCCCTCCGGAGTGTATATTTCAAGTGCAACGTGGGTCTTTTCCTGCAGGTCATATTCAAAGGTGATCTGACCGGCAAAGGGGTTGGGGTAGCAGGTCACCGACACTCCTGCCGGGGTCTGTTCGCCGGTTGAGGTGGTGATCCATTCAATGCCCAGGAAATAGTAGATCATCTCACTCAGATACCAGGCTTTCAGGTTGAGAGAATCGCCGTCTTTCAAGGCTCCGAACACTGCGGAGGAGGAGATGGCTTTATATCCGTCACCGTCTTCCATCAGGAAAATACGGCCATAATCCTGTTCGCAGAAAAACAGTTCTTCCGCGAAATCACTGCTCAGCCGGTCCACTTTATAGTGAGGGCTTTCACCTCCGGAATAAAGGAATGTCATCCCCCCGAAAAGTTCATTTTGTGTTGCAAAAAGCTTGTCGATTTCATCATCGCTTCCCGGGCTGTCGAGTTTGATGCCCAGCAGGTTCATCAATGGGGTTCCCTGGAGGTTGGTGCCCAGTTCCACACTTTCGATATAAAGATTTCCTCCTTGCATCAGGTAGGTTTCAAGTTTTGCCTGGTCTGCTGCGTTTACAGAACCAGGTGGGGTGGCCCCTCAGCCAAGGCAATAGCACCCCATGGTGCTCAGGACAATATCGTAATCACCCAGGTCGCCGGGCAGGGTTCCGACTTCGGAATAATCGAATCCGGCCATGTCCAGGGCACGTTTGAGACCGTCATCAGCCTGGATCTCATCTCCTTTTTCGGGGTCGATGATGGATGCAATATCATTGTCATTGTCCCAGACAAGGATGCTGAACAATGATCCGGGCTTGATCCTCAGAAAAAATCCGTCTGAGCGGTCATTACCCGGAAAAACATCTCCGGGATTATCCACCTCTCCAAAGATCACATCATTATACGGCTGATCGAACGACTTGTCGAATCCGTAAACACCGGTCACACCGGGCTCCAGCGGATCTGTGACCAGAAATGAGCCGATCAGTTCACCGCTTCTGTAGCTTCGGAGGTTCACAGAGAAATTATCTCTTGGGTCGGTGCCGAGGTTTTGGACACTCACCTCCCAGGATCCTGTGTCACCGAGGGTCAGAACATGCGGGCCTGCAACTTCTGTTACGGCCAGGTCATTGTCAAACCAGGCGGTCATCCTGAGGTTGAATACATCCCAATACCACCAGGCATCGGTGGTGGGTCCGAATGTCCGGAACCTGACCTGTACCTCCTGACCGGCATATTCGCTGATCGAAAGCTCCAGGTCTTCACCGGCGGGTGAGCCCCAGATACCGGAAGAGAGGCTCCAGCTCCAGAGAACCACTTCACCCTCCTGAAGGACCAGCGAGATTTCAGCCTTCTCAGTAGTAACACTCCATTCATAGGGCTCCACATACTGGTTCACGATCAGTGATTCCACATTGTCCACAAGCATGATCGGAGGGGAATAGGCTGAAAGGTCATAATTCAGTACCACCGGAGACCAGCTGAACTGCATGAGACCTGGGGCGATCTCCCAGTTATCCTCAAGCGTCCATCCTGCCGGATCATCAAACTGGTAATCCCAGAAGGGTGTCTGGCTCTGGACCGCAGGGGTCATCCACAGTAACAGACCTATGAACAGCGGTAATTTTCTCATGTTTGAACCTTTTACTGATCGACATCTATAAATATGACGATAAAAATACTAAATATTCCTTTCGGCGGTTGATCTCCGGTTTTTTTAGAGGAATAAGATCGTATCCTGTTATCTGATGACGATCTTTTCCAGCCACTGTGACTGACCGATTTCTATCCGGAGATAATAGATGCCCGGCCCGAACGGAATATTGATGTGACATTCGGCCTGTCCTGCCTGCAGAACATCATTACGGGTCTGTACCACCTGACCCATAATGTTGAGGACTGAGATCACGGGTTTGATTACCCGGTGGTTTTGGAAGCGGATAAAGAATGAGCCGTCGCCGGGATTGGGGTATACTTCCGGGCGGTGCAGTTCGGCCATCTCTCCGATGGATGAGCAGTCCTTAATGGAGAGCTGCAGGTGATCGGCAACATCCTCACAGGGTGCTGTGCCGGAAGCAGTGAGGGTGAGGGTGACCCCCATACCGGCAATGTCCTGGGTGCCGGGCGTATAGATGGCAGACAGGGAGTAGGGATTGTCAAAAGAGCCATCTCCTGAGGTGGACCAGACAAATGAGTCATAGTCACCCCCAATGCCTCCCTCAGCGTGAAAGACGGCATCATGGCATATCTCCGCGTCGGCACCTGCTTCCGGTTGTGCTGCCTCTATTACGGTGAGGGTCATTTCGTCAGTGACATCAGCACAGGGTGGGCATGAGACCGTAAGGGTGAGGATGACCGATCCGGCATTTACATCGCCAATACCCGGAGTGTATGCCGGATGGAGCAGGGAAGGATCGTCGAAAATGCCGTCACCGGCCGTCGACCACTGGATCGTGTTGCTATTTGAGACGGAGGCATCCTGGATCGTGAATGAACCATTGCTGCACACCCCGCCATCGTTCCCGGCGAAGGCTTCCGCCTGGGGAATGATGCTGATCGCTGCCTGATCCTGGACATCCGGGCATGGAGCCTGTCCGCTGGCGGTGAGGGTCAGGATCACCGAACCTGATGCAATGTCGCCCGGGCCAGGGAAATACTCCGGATGGATCAGTGAGTTGTCGTCGAAATAGCCGTCTCCGGAGGTGCTCCAGTTCAGTGAGGAGTAACCTGAGGCCGAAGCGTTTGTCAGGAGAGCCGTGCCGGTTTCACAAATGGTGAAATCGCTGCCGGCATCAGCCATAGCTTCCTGGTTGATGGTCAGGATCATGTAATCACTGACGGTATTGGTCGGTCCGGTAACAGTGAGGGTCAGTTCAACGGATCCGTTGAGGATGTCATCCTCACTGGGGGTATACTCCGGTTCAAGGATGCCGGTGTTATTGAACGTCCCGGTTCCCGAAGTGGTCCACAGCAGGGAGGTGTAGTTGAATGCCGCTCCCAGGCAGGTGTAAAGGCTGCCCTCGCAGATGGCGTCATCCACCCCGGCGTATGCAGAAGTGGTCAGAGGCGCCGGAAAGGTGGCAAAGTCGATCCAGGCACAGTCCTGTCCGCTGCTGACATAGGTGTCCTTGATATATTGCCATTTGAAGCTGTGGCTGCCTGCCTCCACCGGAAAGCTGACCCGGGTCCAGGGAACGGTGCCGGCCCATTGTCCGGCCACCTGGTTGCCGATGTAAAACTTCAGGTAGTCGTAGCCGTCCTCTGAGGAAACCTTCACCCAGAAGGTCACAGAATCATCGTACATCGATTCGTAATTCAGCATCAGAAGACTGAACTGGTTGTCGGAGACGTTTCCCGAAACGGCACAGTACGATCCTTCATATGGATTGCTGGTGGTCACTTCCCAGGGCTGGCTTCCACCGGTTTGCCAGTCGAACATGCTGAAGTTGCCGGTTTCAAAATCATCGAAGATCAGCCCGATCTTGATGGCATATTGTTTCTCACCGGAATAGTTGCCTGATGTGGCTTCCAGGTTCAGCTGACCCATCGTTCCGATGGGAGTGGATGATCCTGCGGTAACCGAAAAGACGGCGGTTTGGGTCTGTCCGGCGGCCAGGGTGCCGAGGCTGATGCCGCTGGTGTTGACCGTGAGATAACCGCTTGCAGAGGTCAGGTTGACCAGTACATCAGGTGCATCACTGTGGCCGGTGTTGGAGATGTCAAAGCTGATATCTGCTGTTTCCCCGGGATCAAGATGTCCGTTGTTGTTGCCTGTGGGATCAGATATGGTATAGGTTCCGGGAGTGATCACCGGGGCACAGACCGTGATGCTGAACACACTGGTCCATGTGGAATCGCCTGTAGCCACCAGGTTGAATTCCAGGATGTGCTGGTCCGGGATGTCATCTGTCACCTCAAAGGCAAAAGAGTTATCGATGAACTTGATCTCTCCGGCAGCCAGGTTTCCGTAAGTCTCCGTGTCGTCGGTAATGGTACAGTAACTGTCCTGGGTGGAGATGATCACGACCACCCCGGTGGCAGGCTGATCGCCCACATTCTTGACTCCCAGGCCGAGATCGATATACTCCCCGAAATCAACCGTCCCGTTGTTGTTGCCTGTTGGGTCATGCACCTGGTAGGAGTTAAACAGGACATACGGCTGGTTGGTCACCACCATGATCGTCCCGTTATGCCGGTTCCGGTTGTGGGCGATGATGGAGACATCAATAGGCTCATCGGATGAGAGGGGGTCGAAAAGGATCAGCGTGGCATTGCCGTCGGCATCCGCCAGCGCCCTGCCGATGAGTGCATTGTTCTGAAACAGACCGATCCGTGCGAAGGGTGCATCGGTGTCGAAGGTGATCTCTGAAGAGCCGATAGATACACCCTGCGGGTAATCGGTCACAATATCCACCGGGTCTGCTGTCCAGATGTCCATGGAGGGATCGCCGAAAAGGTTCATGTTGTATACCGTCCACCGCATGTACTCGCTGTTGTTGAAATAGCTTGCATTGTCTTCCTTGGAATCAGCGTTTGTATTGCCGATCAGCGAAATTTCCTCACCAAACAGGGCATCGAAGAACTGCCTGTCCACATACTGGGAGCTGCTGTTGGTGTTGCCCGGAGAATACCATCCGTAGCGGGAGTTGGCCAGGGAGGCCACTTCGGCAGTGGCTATGGTGGTGATCTTCTCGGCAAAGCAGTCCTCTCCGTAATTGTTGTCCCAGTCCCGGTTGTCGAAGGATCCATTGTAACATCCCTGCGAGTAACCGATGACAAAACCCCTGGTGATACCGTTGTTGGTAAAGTTGGTGGTGGTCAGGTCGCTGGTGTACATCTTCATGTTGTAAGTGGGGGAGGAATGTCCCAGGTGGTTGAGCAGATGGGTGCCTTCGGTGCTGAACTTGGCAAAGACATGGGATTTGTTCCAGTTCATATCCCTTTCGTACAGTTCGGAGATGACGAAATTGGAGGTGAATCCGGCCGTGGTGAAGCCATGGGCCGAAGAGCCGTCGGCGATCTGATCCTTGTAGTCACCGCCCCATGTCATTGGGTTGTTGTTGAGCTGCTCGCCCACCATCAGCCCTTTCTCGATATCGGCCACCACAGGGCTGTCCTGGTAGAGCTTCAGCTTGTTGGTGAAATTGTTCACTTCGGTCTGGCTGTCGACACACAGTCGCCCGATGGCGAGTTCGGCATACAGGTCGGTCTCGCCCGGCTCCCCCCACCTGTTGTCACCGTCATTGTTCCAGGTGCCGTCCAGACAGCAGTAATACATATCTGCAGGGATATCCAGGTCATCCACGGCGTAAAAGCCCCTGTGGGGGATGATCCGGTCGGTGCTGCTGTTCGGATCGGCATCACCGGCCAGCAGGACAAATGAGAGGTTATGGTTCTGAAAATGATCGATGATACAGTTCCTGATCTTGTCCTGGTCGTCCTGACCGGTATACTGGGAGTAGATTTCTTCTGTGGAGATAATTTCAACGATGAATCCGGCAGATTCCTTATAGGTAATATAATCCGAAAACCATGAGATCATGTTGTTTTTAGTGATCAGGAGCATATCCATATCATCGGTGCTTTCGACGGGAGGATATGAATAACTCTCCAGCATATCGGGGTTTTCAGTCAGCCTGACGATCCGCTCCGTGATCCGGGCCGTATTATTCAGGTTGAGCTGTGCTTCTGCAGCACGGACAGTGGGAGCGGAGATCACTTCCACCGTGACTGATGTCATATATCTGATCTCACTGGCCAGAGGATAAAAAGCCACCGGGTATATGGCAAACGAGCCGATGGAATGTCCCGCAAGATA
>JAFGHD010000102.1 GCA_016939365.1 Bacteroidales bacterium
AAAAAGAAAATTATTTTCGGCTAATATCCTTGCTGTATATGAGATTGCTGCTTTTTATCGTCAGGAACTTCGGTCTAGTTGACTTATCTGATCTTCCTTTGGGTATTGGATATTGGTAATTGGACATTGTTTGGGTCAATTGGAAATTAGATCAATCAGGTCAACCCCCGATCCCTGATAAAATCCACTCCGTCAACCTGAAGAAAAGGAGTATCACAATCGGTATCGGCGTTGGAATCGGGATCGTAGAATAAGGTTTTCGGCGATACAGGAGGATTTATTTCATGAATCTATCCACTTCACACTTCAATGCAGGAAGGGATTTCCTTACGATAAGCCAAAGAATATCTGCTGTCACTCTGTCATATCCATGAATGATCCGATTCCGAGTGTCGACTATTTTTCTTGAATCTGAGATTTTGATACCGGGTTCAACCTTGAGGATCCGGTTGATCGCTTCACCGATGATTTCTATGTTTCTCTCAACGGCTTTGCGCGTTTTCAGATCCCGCTCAAATTCAGAAAAAGTATGGGTATCCTGAAGAAAAACTGATATCTCATCAATCGACCGGTCGATGTCTTCCAGCCATGCCTTTACCTCAGGCCTCATAGATGATCTTTTTATTTGTGTTTATTTGCTGTGTGATGACAGAATTCACCATGCTTTTGTGCTCCAGCAGGTCAACCTGCCTGCGAAGCAGCTCTTCAAGTTTGAACTTCAGCTGGAAATAGTTCTCCGCATAGTCTATCGGATCATTTGAATTGAAATCCACCAGAAAATCTATATCGCTGTCCGGTTTAAAGGTTTCATCGTTCAGAACAGAACCAAAAGCATACAGGAATTTCACCTTATGCTCAGCGCACAGCCCTCTGATCTGTCCCATGTAATGATCCAGGAGCATCTGTTTTTTCTTTCAAAATTAATAAAAATACAGTGTATTACTTACTTACGGTGAGTGATTAAAGTATTTTTAAACGCAAATCCCGCAAAGTTTCTGCAATGGGTGCAAAGAGGGGACCGGGAATAAATATCCCTTATTTTTCATATTCATAAACCGGATCGCAAATCGAAAATTCGCCCTGCTTTATGAAGTGGTAGCGTATAACCAGATCGCAAATCGAATATCAAATCTCCCGGCAGCCAATTTCCGAAATATTGGTCGTGATCGTGATCGTGGTACTGATCGCATCATCTGTGTTCCGTCGAAACCAGGCCAGGTTTTGGATAAAACCAAGCCTGGTGTTGGGTAGATAAAGCTTTTTGTTGGGTCAAATCATGCAAGGCACTGGTGTTACAAATCCCCTTTTTGAGTGGAGCTGATTGGGCCGAATTGTCAGTTCCAAAACCGGCGACTCTTTCTCAGCAAAAAACACCCCCCACAGGGTGGCGGCGTTTGCGCCGGAATGGTGGCGCTGATGGGACCGGAGTAGTCAGGCGGGGCTTCATGCAACTCTAAATTGCCGGAATCGCTCTTCTAGCCGTTCCCGGTCGGGCCAGTCTTTTTTGTGGAAAGGCAGGATAATTTTTTTGTTTTCCAGGAACTGGAGACCATGTTTGAGCATGGGACCGTCTGTTTCTTCGAGGATGTCTTTCCTGATCTTTATGGTGTAGTCAGGTGAGACGCCGATAATGAATTTGTCGAATGCGGCATGATGAATTTTGCACAGAGATAAACCGTTGGATACGATCGGTTGGCCGTATTCCTTTTTGTCCGGTATGATATGCGCGGCATCGAGCAGCTCCTTGTGTTTCAGCTTGCAAAGGGCGCATTGGTTTTGGTAGGCATAAAGCACCCGCTCCCTGAAGGACTTTTGATGAAGCCTTACCTGGAAAGTTGAGGTCAGGTACGACCTTCGATAATAGGTCGCAGGATCCTCAGCCAGGGTACCTGAGGTAATCTTTAAGGAATCGTCCACTGCCACTTTAAATGAAAGTCCCTTGGCATCCTCACCGATGATAAAAACAGGCCAGGCGGCAAGGTACAGGCCTTTGATCATACTGTGGAAATAGATGAGAGGTATACCTTTCGACATGACCTCTCTCAAGCCCCTGTTGTCAGGATGATTGGGATCGGTTCCACGGTATCTATACAGGAGAAAATCATCAGGGGTGAATGAATCATCATACGGGCTTTCTGCTGTTGTGGTTATGGACAAAGGCAATTGCATTGCTTTGGGTTTCCAAATGCCTTTAGCTCCGATCACAGTAATCCTTTGACCCTCGAAGAAAAATCCATTTTCCAGAATGTCGCGGTGAAGTACGTCATCATGAATTTCTGTCTGGTGTTTCAGCCATTCGAAAGTAGCCACCCTGATCTGGTCGTCCATAAGTGAGAAAAACTATTTTGTTTTCAATAATATTTGCTAAAATTAATACTGAGTTAGTGTAAGAAAAATGATCGGTTTTTATTGCACACACGTAAAATATTCCATTATGAAGAAAAAATTTAAAAGCATTTCACTTCTTCATATGTAGTAGCATGCTTTATTGTAATAATGCATTCTTGCACATTAATTACTCCATAACTTATTAGTTCTCTCTTTAATTCTTCAATGGTTCTGACATAAAGGCAAACATCAAAGAAAGATTCTTTTTCTGTTTTATTTACATATATATCGCCATCATCATAAACTTTTATTCTGTAGTACATATCTTATATTTTTTCAGTATATCATACTTTATGGTCGAGCGAATATCAGAAAATAATTAATAGACTCGCTGTTTTTCTATTATTTCCCTTTAGCGGTTAATGTCGTTATATATTATAATACTTAGATATTAAAATTGATTAAAAAGATTAAAAGGTATGAATTTAAAGATATCCAGGTACATTGAATTTTATCATTTGGGTTAATGAAATTTTTTCAACAGAACTTCACCCTGCCAATCATTTCCATTATCAATACACAATGAAAGAACCGGCAGGAAAGGGTCTTCAGATTTTCAAACGGAATCCGAACATCGACGTAATGACCAGCGGTGCGCCGGGGATCAGGGAGTATTGGAATTCCAGGCGGTCGTTGATCCTGCGCAGATACTCCAGCTCCACGGCGTAGGGGAAAACCCGGTACTGCCATCTTCCGGAGACCCGGTCGCCGTAAAAGTCATCGGTCGTGTATTCCGGGAACTGATGCCAGTCTTCCCTGAAGCTCAGTATCGGGCCAATGCCCAGGTTGAACCTGTTTTTCTGCCGGCCGATCTGTACCCTCGGCCCGGTATGGATACAGCCCGCCGTGACGAATGCGCAGTCTTTGTAAAGGGAGCCGTTCAGCCTGAGAAAGGAATGTCTGCCCAGACTGTAATCCAGGTTGGCAGCCATGCCGAAGGGAAAAACCAGATATGCCTTCTTGTCCAGTTTCAGCGGATAAACTTCAGGGGTGGTGCCGCCATCGGGGTGATAGGTGAGCCCCAGGTATTGCAATGATATATACCAGCGGGAAGCCTTACCGGAAACAGTGTCAACGGACTGGGCAGAGGTCTGTGACGGCCCGTGAAATAATGCGGCAACCAGGATCATTACCGAAGTGTGCATCATTGTCTTCATGACCGTGTCACTTTTCCATTTGGTCAGTTGGAATGTAATACTAATATTATGTAAAATAATCCAGGGAACATCAATTTGTTGGTGCTGTTGAAAATTATTTTTTCAGATGGTCAGAGACTGATAAATTTCAAGTTATCATTATAATTTCCTTGTGATCTTAAGCTAAGTAATATTTTTGGCAGGATTTTGAGATTCTGCCTGCCTGCCCGCCTGACCAGGCGGGCAGGCAGGCAGGTACAAAAACTCACAAAACTGATTATAAATATAATCAATGAACCTCGTACAATTATTACAATCTCTTACCCTGCCTTCCATTTCTATTCCATTCCTTACCTTCGCACACGGCAGCAATGTAGTATAACACATGATCAACAGGCAACTGATCCGTCCGGAAAGCATCGCCGTGGTGGGCGGGTCGAACGATATCTCCAAGCCGGGCGGCAAGGTGCTGAAGAACATCATCGACGGCGGGTACACCGGTAATCTGTACGTTGTCAACCACCGCGACACGGACGTGCAGGGGCTGAATCCTTACAAAACCGTAGCAGATCTGCCGGAGACGGATCTGGCGGTCATCGCCATCCCGGCTGCCTTCGTGCCGGAGGCGGTGGAGATGCTGGCCGCGGAGAAGAAGACCCGTGCCTTCATCATCATCACTGCCGGCTTCGGTGAGCACAGCCCGGAAGGGAAGGAGCTGGAACGGCAGATCACCGGCATCATCAACAGGCACGAAGGCGTGCTTATCGGTCCCAACTGCATCGGTGTGCTGACGCCGCACTACCATGGCGTCTTCACCGAGCCCATCCCGCACCTGCATCCGCAGGGGTGCGACTTCATCTCCGGGTCGGGCGCCACGGCCTGCTTCATCATGGAGGCGGGCATCCCCAAGGGGCTCACCTTTGCCAACGTCTTCTCTGTGGGCAACTCGGCCCAGATCGGTGTGGAGGAGGTGCTGGAGTATATGGACGAGAGCTTTGACCCGTCCACCAGTTCCCGGGTGAAGATGCTGTATCTCGAGAACCTGGCCAAGCCGCAGAAGCTTTACCGTCATGCGGTGTCGCTGATCCGCAAGGGTTGTATGATCGCGGCCATTAAGGCGGGCGGGTCTGAGGCGGGTAGCCGTGCGGCCTCGTCGCACACCGGCGCCCTGGCCAGCTCCGACATGGCTGTGGAGGCGCTCTTCCGCAAGGCAGGCATCGTCCGCTGTCACAGCCGCGAGGAGCTCATAGCCGTGGCGTCCATCTTCATGCACCCTGAACTGAAGGGAAAGAGGATCGCGGTGATTACCCATGCCGGCGGCCCCGGCGTGATGCTTACCGACGCCCTCGCCGAGGGAGGTCTCGAGGTGCCTCCCATCGAAGGGGAGAAAGCTGAAGAGTTGAAGACACACCTTTTCCCGGGCTCCTCTGTGGGCAACCCCATCGACTTCCTTGCCACGGGCACGGCGGAACAGCTCGGCCTGATCATCGACTACACCAACAGCCATTTCAGCAATATCGACGCCATGGTGATCATCTTCGGCTCGCCGGGTCTGTTTCAGATCGACGATGTGTACGACATGCTGCACCGGAAGATGAAGACCTCGCCCAAGCCTGTCTACCCGGTGTTGCCGTCGATCCTGACCTCCGCCTCGGCGGTGCAGTCGTTCATGGCCCGTGGCAACATCAACTTCCCCGACGAGGTGGTGCTGGGACATGCGCTGACCAAGGTCGCCCGCACGCCGGGTCCGGCCGCGACGGCCGGGGCCCCGCAGGGCATGGACACGGCCGCCATCCGGAGGATCATTGACAGCGCCGGAAGGGGTTACCTCTCCCCGGAGCAGGTAGGCGCCCTGCTGGCCGCCGCCGGCATCTCTGCGGTACTCGAGACGGTCGTCCATACCCGGCAGGAGGCCGCCTCGGCCGCCGAACGCCTCGGCCTGCCCGTCGTCATGAAGGTCATCGGCCCTGTCCACAAGACCGACGTGGGCGGCGTGGTGCTGGGGGTAGAAACCGCGGACAGGGTGGAGGAGGAGTTCGGCCGCCTCATCGCCATACCCGAAGCTACGGGCGTGCTCATACAGCCCATGGTGCGCGGCATGGAGCTTTTCGCCGGCGCCAAACGCGAAGGGGCTTTCGGCCACCTCGTCCTCTGCGGCCTCGGCGGTATCTTCGTCGAGGTGCTCAAGGACTATTCCTTCGGACTGGCACCCCTCACGCAGGAGGAGACCCTCTCGATGATACAGGGACTGCGGAGCTACCACCTCATGAAAGGCATCCGCGGAAGGAAGAGCATCAATATGGACCTCTACGCCGACATCCTGGTTCGGCTGTCGCACCTGGTGACCATCGCCCCGGAGATCGAAGAGATGGACCTCAACCCGCTGATCGCCTCCGAAGGCTGGATCAAAACGGTGGATGCAAGGATCGCGGTGAACAGGGAGTAACCGGGCCCCTCGACTTCGCTCGGGGCCCTCCCTCGACTTCGCTCGGGGCCCTCCCCCGACTTCGCTCGGGGCCCTCTCATCCGCTTGCTGAGCGGCGTCGAAGCAATCGGAGTCGGAGCAAGCGTCTGAAAATAAAGAATCCTTTTTCCCTGCAGGCATTTCTGTCTGGATTTTTGCATATATGCCCTGCTCATAGCACGGAAGTGCTTTTTCGTTCGGCAAGACAGGGCGAAAATCAGATCGATCAACCGGGCAGGCGGGAGGGTACAAACCTTCAGGCCTGTGACTGCTTTGCATTTTTTCTGTTTGTTCTTTTGGCCTGATCCAAAAGAACCAAAAGATCAAGGCTTGACCCGCCTTCATCCGCTAAGAGCGGATTGCGGCGGGCGAGACTGTAAGTATTTTAAAATCAAATTGCTGAGAGAAAGAATTAAGGATCGTTTAGGGATGTGTACCATGGATATTAAAAAATCCTTGCATTACTTTTTCTCTCCGGCTTCATTCACCGAAGGATGGATGCCCACCTTCAGCCCGCCGTTATCATAGTATAATCCCTGACCATCGGTCTCCATGTCATGGTCGTTGTGCAGACCCTGCGATATTTTTGCTGTATAACCGGTTCCGATAACCTCCTGCGGCAGGTCGGGATGTTCATAACCGGCCCGTTTCCCAACGGCGATATAGGTCACTGTCACGTTGCTCTTGCCTCCGTTGTTCTCGGTGACATTGAATCCATTTGCTGTGATGTCTGAAAGGTATACGCCGTTGGAATTGCCGAGTGGGGTGACCGTCACGACGACCGGCTCCATGGACGATACCGTCATTACGAAGGCAGGATCAAAAATTACCGGGCACTTCCCGTTCACGAGAGTGGCCATGCCGCTGGTCATCACCGTGGCACCTGTCGATACGTTGGTGTAGAGCACCGTGTTTTCTCCGCCGGTTTTCTGAAGATGGACATCCAGATCATTTTTGAAAACCATGCCGTTGGAGAACATGGCATAGCGCTTTCCTTCGGTAAATGTGCCGTAGATTTTGCCGTGGATGTCCGCCCCGAACAGGTCTCCCCAGGCGGCGATGCCGCTATTGATGTATGCAGTGTTTTCTTCGCCGGACCCCGAGCCGGTCGAGGTGAAATACCCGCCATAGCACGTCCCGCTGCTGTTCCTGTATCCCAGAGAGCCCCATGCATTGGGCGGATTATCCTGCGAGGATCCGCCAAACACACCGCCCCCCCTTGGGTATGCGTCATTGTAACGGTACCCGGACACTCCGAAGGTATAAGAATAACCCAAATACACATAACCCACAATAGGAGACCGAACCCGGTTATATCCATATCCGTTTCCCTGGACACCATAGCCCAGATATCCGTAAACACAGCTTACATTGGGCTCGGAGTTATTATTGTTGAAGACATAGAGGCTGGTTACACGGGACCCTCCTCCGGAATAACCCTGGTTATAAATCATGAAATTTCCATGATTTTCAGGATAAATGTAATTTGTTCCGTCTGTCCACAGTCCCGGATCATCGATCCAGCTCACACCTGAACCGGTGGATGAAAGCAACTGCCCGGCAGTGCCGGCCTGGTCTCCATGATCGTGCAGCGCCCCGGTCAGTCGCATGTTGCCGTTGACATGCAGCTTTTCGGACGGGTAACTGGTGCCTATGCCCACGTTGCCGTCCAGTCCGTTCAGGATCAGAGGCCCTCCCTCATGTTGCAGATAAAGGGTAGCGGGATTTCCATTGTTCCTGGCCATGATCTCATTATTGTCGATGACCAGATTGGTCTGGTCGATCTCCCCGTTGACCAGGTACCCATGTCCTGTCAGGCTGGCATCGGTGCCCCCCGTGATATGCAGGCGTGTCATGGGGCTTGTCGTGACGATACCCACATTCCCTGGTACGTTGCTGTACATATTTGTGTTGGAGACCACCCAGTCATCGTCGGTTTTAGCCTGCAGGGCATAGGGTACGCTCATCAGCTGTGAGGTGCCCATCAGCTCGTAACTTGTCCCGAAGGCATCACCGATCTCCACCTGGAGAAAGAATATGTCGCTTCCCCAGTCAATGGCAGTGAAGTCCCCTGATACCACCGTCCCGTTGCCGACCTCGAGGATGGCCAGGCCGTATTCGCTGGTAGTGATCAGGTGCGTTTCGGCATATACGGCAGTGCCTGAAGGACTGCCTTGCAGGATGCTCATCCGTAAGGAGACCTGTTGGTTGATCAGCGGATTGCCGGTGGTGTCCCTCACCACGGCCTGGTATCTGAAGGCCTGGGGAACCTGTGCCATGAGGCAGCTTGCCGCAATGCACATCAGGAAAAGAAGAGAGATGCTCTTTTTCATTTTTTTATGGTTTTAGTAACGAAGAAAGATGCAAGTTAAGAAAAAAATCATATGCCCCTCTTCCGGAATTACGTTGACCGGTGAGGCTGTCTCAAAATGCTGGTTTTTCTGCTAATTTCACGTTGAAGTCACAGAGATCGCAGAGATAAATCATTAATTATCAGTACTGAATTCCTCTGCGTCCACAGGGTCTCCGAGTGAAAATGATATTTGAGACAGCCTCACCTGTTCGCGAAGCATTTGGTTCATTCTTCCCTCACCACCACTACCTCTTCCGGTATCTGCATCTTCTCAAAGCGGGTGCCTTCTCTTTCGCTGTCACGGGCGACGATGCGGTAGTGGAAACGGCACCCTGCCGGCTTCCCGTCCAGGGTGATCCCTTTTACCTGGAAAGAGGCAGATGATTGGTGATGTACCACCAGCAGGACGAAATCATCAGAGACAGGGGTCACAAACACCTGGTAGTCATTGCCGGTGCTGGCTATTTCAGAGAACTTCTCGTCGATATTTACCGTGGCATTTCCGTTCAACAGGTCTGCTGAGCCACAGTCTTCGATGAGGGATTCCGGGCTTTGAACGGCGCTGACCGCGACATATTCATGATCCCCCGTTTCTTTAAAGGTATTATATCCGCCGTCCGCATAGACCTGCCCGGACTGGTTGACATAGAACCGAAGGGTTCCGCCCGGGAAGTCCCCGCTGTATGCCCTGACCAGGTCTCCGCTGTAGCTCCAGGCGCCGACACCCACACCGGAGTAATAGTTATGTCCGGCCACTCCATAGCTGTTAGCGGCACTGCTTCCATATGCCCTGCCGTATATCGCGGCGATACCGTTTGTGGTGCCGGCGCCTGAGTGATAAGCGTATACAGCTGTCGCTCCGGATGTGGTGGATGAATTGCTGAAGTAACCGTTATGTGTACTCCCGGTGCCTTCCACATCCAGATTGTAATCGGGTGAGGCATCGTTGATGCCGAGGCGGCTATTGGAATTGTCCCAGTAAAGGTTTGAGTTGCTGGATAGGGTATTGGTGCCGCTCCAGAATGCGACACGGGTTGCCGTTCCTGTGCCGGTGACCAGGTCGGATGGAAGTGACGGGAGGTTCATCCAGTCGATCCCGCTGCCTGTGGAAGAGAGCACCTGACCGGATACACCTGCCGTGTTGTAGATATCATATAACCCCCCGGTCAGCCGCATGGTTCCGTTTACGTGAAGGTCATGTGTGGGTATATCGGTGTTGATACCCACATTACCTCCCATGATGGCAGTGCGGAGTCTTGCGTAGATATAGAGTTTGTCATCTTCGTCCTCATCAAGGTAAAGGAAATCACTGTCGCCGAAATTTAAACGTGCGCCTGCTCCGAAGGCATCCGGGCCGGTGAGTCGTAATACATCATCAGTAGATGTATTGCTTACCATCATCTTATGGGTTGGAACAATGATACCCACGCCCAGCCTGCCACTGGTATTGTCCCAGTACAGATCTGCATTGCTTGATAATGAAGAAGATCCATTCCAGAAAGCCACACGTGTGGCAGTTCCGCTGCCGGTGACCAGACCGGAGGGCAGGTCCACCCAGTCCACCCCGGTACCGGTCGAAGACAGGAACTGTCCGTTGCTTCCGGTCTGGTTGTTTACATCATAGATGGCCCCGGTCAGCCGCATGTTGCCGTTCACATGCAGCGGCTGTGAGGGTGTGCCGGTACCGATACCCACGTTCCCGCCATCGGCAAAGGTTACCCTGTCGGTCAGGGTGGAGAGATCACTGCTGGCACCATTGGCAAAGACCAGGTGGGCATGGTTCGAGCCTGCATCTTTCCTGAATATGTGCCATGTATATGCCCCTCCTGAGTTACAGAACCGAAGCCCCTGGCTGAAGGTGTTGTCGCTCACCTGCAGGGTCACACCCTCGAGGGTGGCGACGGAGTATACCGTAAGACCGGTTTCAGGGGTAGAGGTTCCAATCCCCAGTCTGTTGTTGGAGTTGTCCCAATAAAGGTTGGAGTTCCCGGAAAGGGTGTTGGCGCCGCTCCAGAACGTTACCTGGGTCGGGGTTCCGGTACCCGTCACCAGGCTGGCCGGCAGATCCACCCAGTCAATCCCCGTGCCTGTCGAGGACAGGATCTGTCCATTGGCACCCGGATCGTTGTTCCCATCTCTCAATGCCCCTGTGAGCCGCATGTTGCCGTTGACGTGCAGCTTCTCCGTCGGACCTGATATACCGATGCCCACATTGCCGGAGACGGCGGAATACATGTTTGATCCCGTTACGGTCCAGTCGTTGTCATCGGCGCCTACTACCTTGTTCCAGGCCGAACCATTGAAGAAGTAGAAGTTATTGTCGGTGGTGTTATACACCAGTAGTCCTGTGGCCGGGGAGGGGATGGCATTCATCCCGGTATTGGTCATCCGGGGGATGAGCAATCCGCCCGTTGTAGATTTGACATCGAGCATGGCCGAGGCATCCGGGTCGGAACCATCGGTGGTGATGCTCACCTGCGCCTGCACCCCGGCAGTCACCGCCAGCATCAAAATGAACCAGAGAGTTACAGTCTTTTTCATAGCTATATATTTTTTTTCATTTCAACCATTCAGTTATGGGATCATCACCTTCTTAACAACCGTTTCATCAGCCGTACGCACCTGCACCAGGATGTACGACCCGGCGACGGACACCGGGATAGTGTTCAGTCCGGGCAGACCCTTTACCGAGGCAATGAGTTGCCCTGGCATGTCGTATAGCATGATGTCGCCTGTGATGTCCTGCGGAAGATGGACATATACTGTCTTTTCCCAGGAGTAGATATGGATTCCGGATTGCAGGTTTTCATCGATGCCCTGTGGCCAGGCGAACCATATCTCGAAACGTTCCGGTTCATCCTCCGGAGCACCTGTGAAGGAGTAATGCGGCTGGAGCCTGAGGTCATGCCAGGCTGCTTCTTTTTTGTCGCGGAGCCAGATGGGGATATCCGGAGCGAAACTGTTCGTTCCTTTGACTGTAATGGAGAACACCCCTGGCTCCGCAGGTATGAATGTGACGGGCACCACATCATGTCCTTCCACCTGCGGCAGGAAGTTGACGGCATAACCGGTTCCGAAAAGCTCAGAGAAAAGTTGCGGTGCATCGTCCCGCCCTTTCATATGGTGAGCGTCAAAGGGTGTGTCGAATCCCGCTGTGGCCTCTCCGAGGAAAGCGATGACGGTCTCGGCTGACCGGTTTCCGGCCGTGAGCAGGAGCCTGAGCACCTGCTGCTCCACCTTCGTCCCCTTGAAGAACTCGGTGGTGTCGCTGTGCAGCCTTTGCGAAGCAGGAATGGTCAGCGAGGGCGAGGCGGCGTTGGCCTTGACCCATAAGCCCTGTGTGGCTGGGATGTAGCCGTTGTACTTTCCGTTGGTACCGATGCCGGTGTTGTAGTTCCAGGTGGCATACTGCCCCGATCCGCCATGATCGTAAAAGTACACCGTAGCATCGATGTTCACCAGGCTCCAGTCGGCATGGCCGTTCCAGTCCACTGCACAGGGGAAAGGATTGCCGATGAGGTTCCATCCCGTCTCGGCGCTGGCGGTGGAGTAGTAAAGCGACAGCGGTATGCTGGCCTTGTTCAGGGTGCCGTTGAACTCGACGGAGTCGGGCGAGGGGGGATAACCGGTCCAGGAGGTGTAGGGCCAGACGTGATAGCCTATGCCGGGTACCAGGGGAATGGTGAGCGGCTGAAAGAGGTTGGTCCAGATGGCGGTGGGTTCGTTCCACTGGTAGAGGAACATCCAGAGGTAAGCCTCAATGGTCTCATCCGCCATAGCGGACGAGACGATGTGCCACTCGTCCTTCTCAAGGTACTGCTGCACACGGGCCTCGCCTCCGGGGGTGAAGACGACCGATCCCCGTTCGAGCAGGGAGGGCGAGAAGGAGTAATCGTCCTCCAGCAGGAGGTCACCGCCCGCGGACACCTTCAGCGTGGTGCCGTTGTTGACGGTTACCTCCGTGCCAGGCTTCACACGTATCCCCTGGGACAGAACCAGCCCCGGGAGAATCAAAAGAAGCCACAACAGGAATGTAAGAGTTTTTTTCATCAGATGATAGTTTGGGAAGTGTTAAGAATAATACACGGGTAAATATATGAAATTTAATTGCTTAATACAACGTATCGGGATGTTTTTTCAGAAAAAGGCCGAACCGGTGAACGGACAGAAGCCATCAAGGTGTAACCCGGAGTTTTCCCTGCCAACTTTTTTGGGATGAGTCATCCAAACTCACACCTCAGCTTCCGGGTTTGTTGTCTTCTGAATTCCGAATTCTTCGTATCATTGTCTTTTCTTCCGGAACAGAATCATACGCAACAGCATTCATAGAAATGGGAAAGTCACATTTCATCCCCGGCAGATTCAAATCGGTGCCTGCAACTGCGTTTCTCGAGGAAACGCGTGCCGCACTCATCAGGGAATACCAGGAACTCAATGAGTTCAGGGAATCGAAGGAGTTGGCGGACTTCCAGGCGTTGGAGCAGTATCTTGCCTCCGACGAGCATCGCAAACTCATGGAATCCATCCGGACAGGCATCCGGGAGGAGGAGGACAAGAAGGCCCGTTTTGAGAAACAGAAGAGATCGAAGCCTTTCCGCAATCACTTCCGCTTTGAGGCTTCAGAGAAGCTGAAATGGTACAACACGTTCCTGCAGTCGAAGGAGCTGAAGGATTTTCTGGCTCTCGAGTCGCTGATTCAGTCGGATGAGTTCCGTACCCACCTCAGGTCTCTTGAAGAGGAACTGGCAGGTCTGGAGCAGGAAAAGAAGTCGCTGGAGGATATGAAGAGGTCCGGGCCGGTGAAGGCCTGGTTCAGGTTCCGTGACTCGGCAAAGCTCAAACGGTTCCATGCCATATTGGCCTCTTCCGCCTGGAAGGAGTACGAGGATCTGTCGGCGCTGGTCGATTCTCCGGAGTTCCGGTCGAGGCAGAAAGCAGCCGATCCGAAGGAGTTCCCCAAAACCGACGACGGCCGTAAGCTGGAGGAACTGAAGCGGTTGCAGAAATCCGGCGACATCAGGTTCTGTCTGAAATTCAGGGAATCGAAAGCCTTCCGTGATTTCACAACCTTCGAAGCATCGGAGCAGCTCAAACGCCTTGAAGAGCTCGAAAAGAAGGTCACTTCGAATGAATTCCGCGACCGGGAGGCTCTGATAAGCAGAGAGATAGGCGACGCCAAGGCGAAGATCACCGGGTATGAGGGTAAACGAAAAAAAGGGCCGGTGAGCGATTTCTACCGTTTCGGGAATTCTTTGAAATACAAGGCTTATACGGCTTTCGCCGCTTCGCCGGAGATGAAGTCTTACCTCGGGCTGGAGCAATACCTTGCCTCTGAGGAGTATCGAAGGCGGATGGAAACGCTCCGGAAACAGGAGGCGGAGGAAAATGAAAGGAAAAGGGAGTACGAGGTCTTCAGGGGCTCGCAGAAATACAAATGGTACCTGCAGGTGAAGGATTCAGGCAAGTTTGATGAACTGAAAAGGTGGCAGGTGGTTTTTGATGATGATTTCAGTACAGGTAAACTGGATCGTGGCAAGTGGCTTACCCGTTACTACTGGGGCGACAAGCTGATGAACGATGCATATGTGCTGGAGCATGACAGGGCTTTCCTCACGGACGGTCGGAACCTGGAGCTGTCGGGCAGCCTGCTGAAGATACATGTGCGGCGTGAGAAGGCGACGGGCAAGATATGGAAGCCGCCCTTCGGCTTTATCCCGGGGGAGTTCGATTACACATCGGGCCTGGTGGGTACGGGCCACAGTTTCCGGATGAAATACGGCCGCATTGAGGCCAAGATACGGCTGCAGGGGACAACCACGGCGCAGTTCCACTTCTGGCTGGCCTCGGACAGGATGCTGCCTCAGGTGGACATCATGAAGTCTACCAGGAAACGCAACCGGGTTGCGACGGCATTGCACTGGGGCGACCCGGCGGGAAAGAACCCGCCGCAACACAGCATGACAACCTTCTCAGGACTTAATTTTTCCAGTCATTTCTTTATTTACTCCCTCGACTGGTCGCCTGACCGTATCGTATGGAAGATCAACGGTATGACAGTGCACGAACAGACCACAGGGGTGCCGCAGGAAGAGATGTACCCGATATTCAGCGCAACAATTCCGGGAGATGTTAAAACGGTTTCACTGCCCGCCCAAATGGAGATCGACTGGATCCGGTGCTACCGGAAGGCAGAATAGGCAATCAACAGAACCAAGCAGAATGATTTAGCGGGATTTGGTGATTGAGTGCTTTGGTGGCGAAAAAATATCTGCCACGAAAACACCAAAACCTGCCCGTCCGGCAGGTGGGCCCAAAAATCCATAAAAGAGGATGACAGTAATAAAAATGCTCAAGTCCCGCAGGCCTGTATGTCAGAGGCATAGATGCCATATCATTCGCAGGATAAGGTTTTTGGATTCAGCTTCGGGGCCGGTTTCAGCAGTAATATTCCAATGTAGATTTAGGTAATCACATTATGGCTGTCAAGATCATCGTAATTTCGTTATATGCCCTGATGATCATCATTGTGGGGTACCTGGGCATGAAGCGCACCCGGTCCTTTTCCGATTTCTTCCTGGGCGGGGGCAACGTCGGTGCATGGATGTCGGCCTTTTCATATGGCACCGCCTATTTTTCAGCTGTTGTTTTCATCGGCTTTGCAGGCAAGGTCGGCTGGGGATTCGGGCTGTCCGGCATCTGGATCGGCGTTCTCAATGGGTTGGTGGGCGTTCTGGGCGTCTGGTGGCTCCTTGGCTGGAAGATCAAGAAGGTGTCGGTGGAGTATAAAATTCATACCATGAGCGAGTTCCTTGAGAAGCGCTATCAGAGCCCGGGCCTTAAGCTCTTTACCGCCATCGCCATCTTCGTCTTTCTGATACCCTATTCCGCTGCTGTCTTCATCGGACTCTCCTACCTGTTCTCGGCATCTTTTTCGGGACTCGCTTACTGGCACGCGGTGGTTTTCATGGGCGTCTTCACCACGCTTTACCTGGTGATGGGCGGTTATAAGTCGATGACCCTGATCGATACCATCTTCGGGATGATCATGACCGCCGGGGTGATCGTGCTGTTGATGGTCACGGTGCACCGTGGCGGAGGCTTTCATTCCATAACGGAAGGATTGAGATCCATTGAGCCGGGGTTGACCCGGGTGATCGGACCGCCGGGCTGGTGGCCGCTGTTCTCGCTGGTGGTGCTGACCAGCCTGGCGCCTTTCGCCATGCCACAGCTCATTCAGAAGTTCTACGCCATTCGTGACCGAAAAGCCATCCGGCGCGGTATGATCGCTTCCACCTTCTTTGCGTTGCTCATCGGCTGCATCGCTTATTACCTGGGCTCCACCACCCGTTTTTTCCTGAACCCGGAGACGGCACCGGCCGCCTTCGACACTGCAGGCCATCCCAATGTCGACGCCCTCATGCCGGAACTGCTCAACAATGTCATACCCGCCAGCCTCAGTGTCATCATCCTGCTGCTGATACTGTCGGCATCGATGTCCACACTTGCCGCCCTGGTGCTCATATCGAGCTCATCAGCAGCCAAAGATTTTTATGCCGGCTTCATCAACCGCAACATCTCCGACCATAAGCTTACCCGGCTGATGCGTTATTCCAGCGCATTTTTCGTCTTTTTGTCCGTGATCATCGCTCTTCTCAAGCCTGACTCGATCGTGGCGATCCTGGGCATCTCATGGGGCGCCATCGGAGCTGCATTCCTGGGTCCCTTCATCTGGGGACTGTTCTGGAAGCGGGCCACCCGCGCCGGCGCCTGGGCCTCAGCCATCGCCGGACTGGCAGTGTGCATCATCCTGTATGCCGCCGGAATACCATCGCCACAGGCCGGAACAGTGGGAATGTTCGTCTCACTCGCCGTCAACCCGATCGTCTCAATGCTTTTTCCTGCCCGTAAATGATCATTGAAGGCCGCTTTATTTTTTCAGTATTGGGTGGTTCAGGCTGGTTTTTCCATATCGCCCGGGGCTGATCAGGATGACTTGATTGGATGAGTTCTATATCAATATTATCTTCTCCTCCTCCAGCTTGCGATTGAAGAAAATGTTTCCCTTCCGGCACTTTGATGTATACTGACGGAAATCAGGTTTGCAAATTTAAACTGTCTGATTTCGTCAGTTTTAAAATTCAGACATTTATCGTCTGAAATATGCT
>JAFGHD010000015.1 GCA_016939365.1 Bacteroidales bacterium
AACGATTTATCTGCCTTCCTGGAGGAAGACAGGTCGAAGGCATGACAGGCAGGCGAAGCAAAATCTTACAGATCAGCATATTTCAGATGATAAATGTCTGAATTTTACAACTGACGAAATCAGGCAGTTTAAATTTGCAAACCTGATTTCCGTCAGTATAATACCATTTATTTTTTTTACCCGGGGAAAACAGAATCCCCGCCAGAGGCCTGTCACGGCTTTCGGCGGGGATGTTTTTTAAACCCGGTATTCAGGATCAATTTAGTCGCTTCATGCTGCCTGCTCCTGAGACATCCTGATACACGATACGGGGATCGCCTGCGTAGCGAAAGCTGGATGCACCGGACACATCCGCCGAAAGTTCGTCCGAAACATGTATCGTGACGTGCGAAGCGCCGCTGATATCTGTTTCCAGTTTCCTGACGGAGAGCGATCTGCAATCCATATGGGAGGCACCTGAAGCATCAAGCTTCATTTCCTCCGCATTCCCTTCGATCTCAGCCTGGCTGGCTCCGCTGATGTCGAGATGGATTTTCCCTGCTTCCATTTCCAGATCAACCTTTGAGGCACCGGAAAAGTCCAGATCGATGTTGCGGAAAGTAGTCCGGTTTTCCCCGGTCAGCCTGCATGCCCCACTGATATCCATCTCATCCAGTTCCACAAAAGTGATGAAGACATTGAGTGCTGAGAAGTCTCTGATTTCGGAGGTGGTGGAGATGTGGAGGGTTCCCCCCTTCACTTCTGTCCGTATCAGGTCATGCAGGTTCTCATCCGTTTCAATCTTAAGCTGATGGCTGGTGCCCTGTGTGAGGTACACCCTGAAGGCTCCGCCGACATCAAGCCCAGTGAAGGAGCTGATATCCCGTTCGCGTGTGACTACGTTGCCGTCGCCCTTGACCCCGGTCAGCCCGTAGGTGCAGCCGGAGGAGACGATAAGCATCAGCCCGGTCATGACGACCAGAGGCAAATGGATCATTGGGATCATTTTTTTCATGGGTTCGTATTTATGGGGTTTTTTTAAGTGCTCCGGTTCCGGTAATATCCTCCTTGATGGATTCGGGTGTCCCCTTGTAATAAACGTTGCCGGGACCCTGGAGTATTACATGCAGGTTGTCGACCGGGTGGACACTGATATCTCCCGTTCCCTTGCTGATCACCTCACATTCACGGGTTTCCAACTGCGAAGCATCCACTGCCTTGTCCGATTCGGAAGTGATCGTTACCTGGTCAGCCTTGCCGGAAAGTATGAGGGTGGCCCCCCCCCTGACATCCACCACCAGGTGTTTCACATCCAGATCCATCACGGCATTGCCGTAAAAATCCCCTGCGATGATCAGTGAATCCTGCGTGAAGGTGTGTGCCGTTTTCAGCTCGCCCATACCCGTCAACTCAATCCGGCGTACTTTTTTGATGGTAAGGTCTGCCTTGAACACATCCGTGCTGACAATGGAGCCGAGGGTAAATATGATCAGCTTGTTTTCCGATACGGCTGTCTGGAGCCTGTTGATCATCCGCTTGGGCGCCTCAACGAATGCCCTGTTTTCCTGACCCTGGCTGAGAGTGATTACTGCAGAACATTTGTGCCGCAGTTCATTAAAAGGCTTGATCTCCCTGTCCTGCGTCACAATGGGATTGTCCACCTGTACCTGTGCACCGATCCGGCCTGCCATGGTGATCAGAACCAATCCGGCAAACATCTTGATAAGGTTCTTTCTGGTCGTGATCATTATTTTCTTATCTTTTTGGTTACGATGTTGCAAAAATAGCAGTCTAAACGGATCATCGGAGACTCAGGTTCACGTCGGAATTGGATGCCCTGATGATGACCCTGGCGCTTGCCGCACTTTTGACCCCAACGGAACCTTCGTACCTCGAGGTGGTCAGACTGGTCTCTTCAACTGTGATACGGGATCCCTGAGGGTAGCTGAAATCACCGAACTTGATTTCCGCATCGATGCTGAATGAGGCATCAGGGCTGAAAATCAACTCGGCATCGCTGAATCTGCTTTTTACCTCTGCCCTGATGAATCCGGGAAAGATCTCATTGACGGTGATCTCCCCGTACTGCATATCGGCATAAAGTGTCTCGGCAAGCTTCCCCAGCGAGAAGTCAGAGAAGTTGCCGTCAACTATGACTTCACGTACGGATCCGAAACTGCTTTCATCATATCCAGAATCAATCTCCACTTTATCCGCCCTGACTACCTCCAGGTCGGAAAATTTGGAATCCACCAGCAATGTAACTGTCTCGTCTATCTTCAGCTCCGAATACTTGATCACGATGTCCCCGCTCTGGACATACCCGATATTGCAGTTGTCGCTGAAGCTGATGTTCAGCTTGTTGTCGGGGTGGTTCAACCGTTCTGCACGAAGACTGCCGTACCCCACTTCAATGTCAGCCGAACCGTCGCACTCAGTGATGAAAAGTTCACCGAATTTATGTTCCAGGTCGAGTTTCACGGATTTAGGGTATTTCACGGTGAAGTCGATGCTGAATTCATCGTAGTTGTTTCCGCTACGTCCTTCGAAGGAGCTGACGACCTTAACCAGGTCGGGGCTTCCACTGAAGGTGACATTCACCTGGTCGAAAAAATTTTCTGCTTTCTCGGGTGTACGGGCGTCCACCGAGATCTCCGCATCTATGGTGATGACATTGTTATCCCAATGTGTACAGTTTACCGTGCCGAAGCTGGTCTGCATCATCAGCGTCGCATTACTGTTGACATTGAATGATTTGCTGATCTTCTTCGAGTAGTTTTCTTCCTTTGCCCAGGAGGTCAGTGATAGGGTGAGGATCAGCAGGAAGATGGTTCCGCGTGCTTTCATTATTGCTTAGTTTATCTGGTTAATGATCCTTTCCATGATTTCCGCCCTTTTCCGCTGGCTGTTGATGAGGGCGGCCAGTGTTCTTTCGTCGGCATTGAGCTGGTACTGACGTTTGAGCTCGTCAGTATATTGGTCGAGGGTCTCGAGTTCCTGAAGGGCCAGTTGCTTGATCTTCCCGGCCTCTTCGGGTGAGGCTGCGAGCTGGTCGATCTCCTGGACCTGTTGGTCGGATATGATATTATAGTACTCCATCATGTCCCTGATCTCGGCGGGCAGTTCCATGGTCGAGAGGCGCTGGCTGAGAAGCTGTTTGATTCCGGCCAGCGGGCGGGTGAGGTAGAGTGTCGCCAGCCCGGCAACGAGCACGATGGATGCTGCCACCTTGAGGGCCAACGGGATCTCCTGTATCCTCACACTCAGTATTTTCCTGTTCCGCCGGCTGAGCTTCTTCAAAAAGCGCTTACGGTGGCCTTTCACCGGTTCCTGATCATCGAACCGGTGAAGGTTTCCCTTGATAATATCCTCCAAAGTTTTCATCACCCTTCAGTTTGGTTGAAACATCCTTACCACCCTCTGTTCGGACAGGCTACTGATCAGCTTCTTCCTGGCCCTCGAATATTTCGTTCTTGCATTGTCGTAAGATATCCCCAGTATCTTTGATATTTCTTCATGATCATAACCCTCCAGCAGGTGTAACGACAGGACGATCCGGTAATCCTGCCGGAGCCTGTTCATGCCCTGAACGATCTCTTCCGGGCTGTACTCTGCTTGCTCCACATAATTGTCCGGTTGCTGGTCCGGGATTTCAATATCCTGACTGTCGAAGGTTAAAAAATCCATTCTTTTTTTGAGGGCATCCAGAGAATGGTTCACCACGATGCGGCGCAGCCATCCGCCAAAGGCTCCCTCACCCCTGAACTGACCGATCCGCTCAAAGGCGGTAAGGAAGGCATCATGCATCACATCCTCGGCTTCTTCCCTGTGGTTCAGTATTCTGAGGCTGGTATTGTACATGGATTTATAATATAACTCGTAAATCTCCATCTGGGCTTTTCTATCACCCTTGCGGCAGCGTTCAATGAGTTCCGCAAGGTTATGCTGTTCCTGATTTTCCAATACCAGAGCAGTTACACCTGTATGACTCCGGGAATCCCCGGGTGTGACACTTTGTGGAGAGAAAAAAGTCACAGGGGGCATATCGTCTCCCTGTGACTTATGTTAAAATCAGCGGTTGATGAATAACTTGGTTCCGAACCAGGTACCGGTGTTTCCAAGGATGATCATATATGCCCCGTTGGCGAGCCCGTCCGTCTGGATGCTCCTGACTGCAGCGGGATGAACATCTATCAGTACATCTGTCATCACCTTTTTTCCTGTCAGGTCGAAAATCTCCATATCCAGCCGGGAATGGGATTCCGTACTGCGGATATGGATAAGGCTTCCGGCCGGATTGGGCCAGATGTGGAAATATGCATGTTCCGGCTTAACCGGATGAACCGGGTCGATGCTCCTGATGGTGATGTTGTCCAGGAAGAGGTTGTTCCCGTATCCGTTGTATGATTCGAAAGCGATCTGCAGGTTGGAACTGCCTGCATAAGCGGAGAGGTCGATGATCTTGCAGGAGGTGGAACCTTCTTCTCCGCACCAGTGTTCGGGCAGTGAGGGGAAGAACGGGTCGCTGCCAGCAGGTGCTGTGGCCAGGCTGCCGTTCCCTTCCTCGCCGAAAGCCGCAAGACGGGTCCAGGTCTGACCGCAGTCGGCCGAGACCAGGACGATCAGCGAGTCGGTATATTGGGTGAAGCGCTGGGCATAGGCATGGTCGAATTCCAGAATGGCCGTATTGCATCCGCTCAGGTTGACAGGAGCGCTGATCAGGCGGTCGCGGGCTCCCAGCTGGCTGTAGTACCTGATGTTGATCCAGGCTGAGTAGCTCCCGGGTTCGTTCCCTCCCGTTTCAGTGATCTCCCAGGTCTTGTCCTCATCGGGATTGTCGATCAGCCAGGCCCTGTTCATGAATGATTTCGATTCAAAGTCCTCCGAAAAAGGTATGGGAAATCCTCCTGCCAGTATAAGGTTTTCCCGGGTCAGGGTATTACTTCCGTTCAGGTTGGTGGCGACCAGTTCCACGGTGTATGTGACCGGTTCCAGGAAGATGACCTCAGGATGCTGGGACTGTGCACTGGTGGCGTTGGCAAAGGAGACGTTTGCCGGCTCAAAGGACCAGTCCCATGAGACCGGATTGTACACCGTTTGGTCTTCGAACAGCACGGTTTCACCTGTGCAGGGGATGGTATCCCCCACGGTGAAATGTACTTCGGGGAGAATCGTGTAATTGGCGTTGATAAAGTCCTGCATGATGACCGTATCGACGCCCAGGTCGTTGATCGCGATCAGGGTCACATCAAAGGTCCCTTCCGCAGGGTAGATGATGTTCTGGGGATTTTGTGCCTGCGAGGTGCCGGGATTGGCTCCTTCGAAGATCCACTTCCATGATGTGGGTTCAAATTTGGAGAGGTCGGTGAAGTGAACCCCACTGCCCACCGGGACCGTTGTGATATTGGAGGTGAAAAGCGCTTCCGGTGCTGCGTCGATCTTCACCATAGCCCACCATGTCCCCCATCGGTCGTAGCCGCCGGCGGGCAGATCAGCATATTCCTGAAGGGTCCAGAAATCCAGGTCATCGACAGGATCGATGGTAGTGGCCGAGTAATCGCCCCAGCGGTTCCGGTCGGTGCCGAAATTCTTGAAGTAGGGTGCCAGCCCGTCAAAATACTGGTACCGGTCGCGCAGCATATCCGGAGGATCATAGGAATACCTGAATGAATAGCTGCAGCCGGCATACTGCTCGGGCGAGAAACTGGAATAACCGATCATGATGTCTTCAAAGGCATTCACTGCAATGGTCGGGAAGGTATAATGGAAGAAACCTGATGGATCATCCACGCGTCCCCGCTGGAACACCGTTCCATCGGTATCCATCTCCCACCATTGTATGGCGGACCGGCTTTGATCGCCGACCGGAAGGAAGATATGGTGGGTACACCAGATCTTCCCGTTTCTGAAAACCACGTTTTGAATCCTGCCGTCCCCTGAATTGATCTTTTCATCCGTACCCAGCTGAGGGGAGAGGTTGCCTCCGGGAGCCCCCGACCAGCTCTCCCACGGATCGGGCACACCTACAAGTCCGAGGTCTTCCACCTGCTCGGCACCAACCGTACCGGCCACTTTCCACAGGTTCAGATAACCATAGCCATTCTGGTTACCGCTGTTCACCGAGACCATATACATATCCCCGAGATTGGCATCGTAGGTAAGGGCCGGGACGATAGTGAAGGCATTTTCAATCTCGAATCTCGAATAACCTGCTGCAGGCAGGCCGTTATAAAGATCCGCCTTGCTGATGGCGAAAAGCACATTGTATCCAAAATTGCTTCCGAACATGTTTCCGGACACGACAATCCAGTTCCTGTTGAATCCATAGCTGGGATAATCAAACCAGTGCCCGTTGTCGGGATCCGAGTCAAATGAATACAGATACCAGTCACCGGTGGGATCGTCGGTAGCCGACACAGCCACGAACAAAGCGGATTTCTGGACGTCGGAGCTGCTGGCCATTACCAGCATCCAACGGTTTTCATAGGGATCGTACTGTATCTTGGGATCAAACACATCGCCTGCTCCGGGCATGGGAAACCAGAAACTACCGGTCGTCACGGTGGAGACCGGACTCCCCAGCTTGTCCATGATCCGGATTTCTGTATTCAGTGTGATCATCAGATGGTTGGGTCCCACCGATCCGTTGACGTCCGGAGGAATGGAGCTGTTATTGTCTCCAAGGCCCAGAAAATCCGCATCAGGAAGGGGAGAGGGGTCTCCCTTAGGCTCCCCTACGTATCCCATAATCCTGGAATGGTCCAGATAAAGAATCTTTTTACCCTCAATTCCATACTCCGGCATGGGTTGATGCTCCCTGGCCGCTTTCTTTTTGGGAACAGAATCAGCAGGATGGGCCTTGCTGTATGCATCAATGTCAGAAAAATTCACCCGGGTGTGGTATGTCGATTTCCCGCGGTAAGTATGGGTTACCTGAGCCTCTGCGTGCAGACTGAACAGAATGGTGAGCGCTGCGAGTACTGTAAATCTGTACATCCTGTGAAAGGTTTGTTTTCTACAAAATTACCAATTTCAGAGATTACTTCGGTATTTTTGAGCCGGGAAATGAAATATGCATAATGATCTTTAACCTGCTGTTTTGTATTGCCGGTTTTATCCCGCTGATTGCCGGTGCCCGTTGGCTGGTGGACGGTGCCACCTGGCTGGCCAGGAAGAGGAACATCCCCGATCTGGTTATCGGCCTGACAATAGTTGCTTCCGGTACCTCTGCCCCCGAACTGATCGTGAATATGTTTTCAGCTGTATCAGGCAATGAGGGTTTCATCTTCGGTAATGTCGTCGGCAGCAACATCATCAACCTTTTACTTATCCTGGGTGTTTCTGCACTGATCTACCCGGTATCCGTGAAGTCCGTCACCATCTGGATCGAGATCCCGTTGTGCATGCTCTCTGCATTGGTGATCGCCATGCTGGCCAACGATACCCTGCTTGATTTTGCCGGATCATCCCAGATCGGGAGGATTGATGGCCTGATCCTTCTCTCGTTTTTCTTTGTTTTTCTGTATTATTCGTATTTCTCTGCCAAAAAGGATGGGGAAACGCCAAAAGAGGTGAAGGTCAGGTCGTTAAAAACCCGGGTGGCGATACTCAGGGTGTCCGGAGGAATCGTGGCGCTGGCTTTGGGTGGTCAGCTCATCGTTTCTTTCGGCGCAGAATTTGCCCGGGATGCCGGTGTGCCGGAGCGGATCGTCGGTTTGACCATTCTGTCACTCGGCACATCACTCCCGGAGTTGAGCACGTCGTTGATCGCTTCCTTCCGCAGGCTGCCCGACATCTCCATCGGGAACATCATCGGATCCAACATATTCAACACCTTTTTTATCATGGGTCTGAGCAGCTCGATTCACCCGATCAGGTTAGAGACCGGCGCCAATATCGACCTTATGGTTAATATACTGGCCACCCTGATGGTTTTCATCCTGGTGTTCACCCGGCGCGGCAGGATGATCGACCGTCTCGAAGGAGGGATCATGGTGCTGATCTACCTGGTATATCTCTGGTTCCTCATCCTCTGAATGACTTCGTAAACATCATCGGTTTTCGATGTGCGAAGTGTGTGTCTTTCCTGAATGTACCTGTTTTTATCCTGCACAGTGAGTTTCCAGGAAGCATTCTGAATTCTGGCCCTGTTGCTTCCGAAGGATCGGGATTCGTCGGGCAGGCTCCCGAATTATTATCTTTGCATGTACATCCAATCAAAACGACATGGGCCTCAAATGCGGGATCATCGGCATCACCAATATCGGCAAGACCACAATTTTCAACTGCATATCCAGGACCCGGGCTGAGACGAGCAGAGAAGCCTTCAGTGCATCCCGTTCAAACCTGGGTGTGGTCGAAATACCTGACAACCGCCTGGATGAGATCTCCCGGCTTGTAAAACCTGCCAAGGTGACCCCGGCTACCATGGAGATCGTGGACATTCCCGGACTCACAAAAGGATCGAGCCATGGCGAAGGGATCGGGAACAGGTTTCTGGCCGATATCCAGCAAACCGATGCTGTTATACATGTGCTGCGATGTTTCGACGACGACAGCCTGCCTCATATTGAAGGCTCCGTCAATCCCGTCAGGGATATGGAGATCATCGACCTCGAACTGCAGGTTAGGGATCTGGAGATCGTGGAACGGAAGATTGAACGAATGGAAAAGGCTGCCAAATCGGGAGAGAAGGAGCCCAGGAGAGCGATTGAAATTCTGCAGCGCCTCAAGGCCCATCTGGAGAATTTTCAGAACATCAGGGACATAGAGATGCAGGAGGGAGACCGTGAGGTGATCTCCGACCTCTTTCTGCTCACCGTCAAACCGGTGATATATGTTTGCAATGTTGACGATACCTCCGCCTCATACGGGAACAAGTATGTGCAACAGGTGCGTGAGGCCCTTGCAGGCAAGCAGGCGGGTATCCTCGTGATCGCGGGCAGGCTGGAAGCCGATATCGCCGAACTGGAGACAACTGAGGAGCGCATGGAATTCCTTGAGGATGCCGGCCTCGATGAGCCTGGAGTGAACAAGATGATCCGGGCAGCTTATGTTATGCTGAACCTTCAGTCATTCTTTACCGCCGGCCCCAAGGAAGTGCGCGCCTGGACCATCCGCAAGGGGATGACTGCCCGGCAGGCCGCCGGAGTGATCCATAGCGACCTGGAAAGAGGATTCATCAGGGCGGAAGTAATGAAATTTTATGATTTCGTATCACTGGGATCGGAACATGCCGTGAAGGAAGCCGGAAGGATGAAACTCGAAGGTAAAGACTATATAGTCGATGATGGTGATATCATGTATATCAGGTTTAATGTCTGAATGTCTTCCCGGCCTTTTCCCCGAATCATCCTGTCATTTCAATGTTTTGGTTGTCGTAATAGTTCCTTAAAAGTGAAACATTTCGGATAACTGGCAGGATAATTTCTATATTTACATTATTCTTTCATATCTCTTTCATATCTGATTTTGTATTAAAATCCAAAAACCTTTAATAACCACCACAATGAAGCAACAAATACTTTTATCATTACTTCTGCTGATGACCGCCTCGCTGGCAAAAGGACAGCCTGTACTGTCCGGATCAGTATCCGGCATGGGTGACAATTACAGCCTGGTCACCATCACGGCCGACAACGGATACATGATGGATTACCTTTTCAGGGGGAAGGAGGAGGAGGTTGAATTGGATCTTTATCAACCCTTCGATGAAGCAGCAGCGGAGGAATCCGCAACGGATTACCTTGAAAACACCCTTTGGCTTCCCGGTCCCGATGGCGGTGTCATGCCTGAGGACATCATTCATAACGGAGCCAGCGGTAAGATCTATGTCTTCGGCAACAGACGGCTGGCCATCATCAATCCCACCTCAGGGCAAATTCTGGAGACACATACTGTTTCAGACGTTGGACATACCTTTCTGAGCACACCTCTCTACTATTCAACGAATCACCTTGCTGTTGACGAGGTGGGAAACATGGTCTACTGTGCCACACATGGGACGGAACTGGTTGCTATCAACGGAGTGACAGGTGCAACCGGCATGCTGGATGTGGACCACACTGTTGCCCAGCAGCTGGGCACGATGCTGCTGTTTGATCCGAACTTCAGGCGGTTGTTCTGGATCAAGGTTTCCTGGAACGGCATTTCCAGGATAAAGGTTTTCGACCTGCTTAACGAAACATCATACGAGAAGGACTTTGCCGGACAGATATTTGATGCTGTCCTTAGACCTTCAGGCGACAAGCTGTTCGTCAACACCCTGCAGAGTTTCATCATGCTGGACCCCGCCAACCTGAATGTATTGAATGAAACCTCATCGGCCCGGATGATCCTGCTTTTTGATCCTTCAACCGACGAGGTGATCGGTCATCTCTTCAATGACACAAAAATCAATTTCTATTCCGGAAGTACAGGGCAATATCAGTCCTTTGTTGCCAGTCCCTTGTACCTGGCCTATGCTGGAGTCGTCAAGCCACAGGGAAGCAGGCGTGATGCCGGCAAATTTTATTTTTCGGGAATTGGCGGATACAGCCCTCACGTGGTAGCTTTTGAATCCGTCACTCATAGGCTTCTCAACGATATTACCGTACCCGGCAACCGGGTGATCAACGCACTCCATTACGAACCGTCCAACAGGATGCTTTATTGCAGCGGGGACAACATTGCCCTGGTCATCAATGGATCCACCAACCAGTTGGACAAAACAGGCGATCTGGCCGGATGCTGGTCTGACAAGCTCATCGGACATCCCATGGTTCCTGGAAACGTGATCTCCATTCATTCATTTGACGGAAACCTGTGTACGGTTACACCCGAGTGTATTCCTGCCGGGGCGTTTACCCAGACGGGTTTGAGCAGTTTCCTCGGCTGCTATAACCCTAAGGATGACAAGCTTTATTTTGTTCAAAGCGATGCCAACTATGAACGGGGCGTTGTCTCAGTTCACGACGGAGCCACATACGAACATCTCAACACCATGGGAATCGGACAGAGAATGCAAGATGTGGTTTACAACGAGGTTTCAAACAGGGTCTTTATCTCATGCCTGAATGACCAGGTGGTGGCGGTGATCGGCGGATCTGACGATACGGATGTCAAGATCGATCTGAGCGGTTACGGGTTGTTCCCGAAAACACTGGCCAGTTACGAGGATAAGATATATGTCGGGGCATACGGCAGTTGGGGCAATGGCGGCGTTGTGATCATTGATGCGGTCACACTGGGTCATGAGCAGGTGGTTTCCGGAATGCCCGGGATACCCCTTGACATCGCCACCGACGAGGTCAATGAGCAGCTTTATTTCGTGTATGGCTTTGAGAATGCGACCATCCTTTTTTCTGTCAACCACCGGTCGGGCCAGTATCTGACGATGATGAGCTTCGGTAACTGCGGTACACTGCCTGCCTATCCCATATCGGCCGAATACAGTTCTGCATCCGATCAGGTTTATGTCGGCTTCTTCAAGTGCGGGGAAGTGAGGGTACTGAACCCTGCAGATCTCACCCTGGTGGAGACCATTTCCCTTCCCGGATCCCAGAAATATATGGTGTATGATCCTTACAGGGACTATCTCTATATCACCGGAAGCACTTCCGATATCATTCCGCCCCATTATATCGCCGTGATCGATTG
Organism: Bacteroidales bacterium; assembly: GCA_016939365.1. Lineage (GTDB taxonomy): Bacteria > Bacteroidota > Bacteroidia > Bacteroidales > JAFGHD01 > JAFGHD01. The sequence continues at coordinate 11,617 of JAFGHD010000015.1, forward strand.
CAAGACAAATGACATCATCAATACCATCAGCGGCAGCCGTAACGAATCACTCATATTTAACCCGGTCAATGACCAGATTTATGCCAATACTTGGTATGAACCCTCACCTGTGGGAGAGGTGGAGGTCAAAACAGTGGACTGCCTGTACAACAACATCGCCCGGGCCGTGGGAACGGGTAATTACTTCAACCTCTGGTACAGCATAGTGTTCAGGTACAGCTATTCCAGGCAGGCATACAACCCGGTCAGCAACAGGGCTTTTTTTACCAACAACGCCTTCAGCAATGTCAGTGTCATCCAGTGTCATACAGACCGTCTGAAGATGAAGGGCCCATGGAACTGGATCTCTTTTCCACGCCTGGAACGGAAGTATAACGAGCCATACAACGCTATTGTAGCGCTGGACCAACGGGTTGAGCCGTGGCCGCCCGGATACCTGAAGATGCACTACAAGACCGAGCATAACTACGTGGAATACATTGACCCAAACTGGTACGGCAACGAACTGGATGAGGTAAGCAGCACCAGGGGTTACAAGCTCTATTTCCAGTATGGGGAAGAGAGCTATTCGGGAAACGGACTGAGACTTCAGGGCGCCAGGCTGGACCCCGCCACAGAGGTGGCTCTTGAGGGACCGGTTGGGAATGAGAACTGGGTGGGGTATTTTCTGGAGCATCCGAGCTGGTACTGGGAATGCATACCCGCCGACCTCCTGGACCAGCATATCTGGGAGATCAAAACCCAGAAATGGACGATGATCCGTACCTGCCCTCCCGAAATGGGCGAATGCTGGCTGATGGATGGCTCAGTCAGACCTTTCTTTTACGGTGACATGATCATCATACGCACCGATCAGAGCACAACATTCACCTGGCTGACAAACGGCCAGGGTGAAGGCTGGGAGGAGTCCGGAACACTTCAGCATTTCACTGTTGAGGAGAAAGGAGACTATGTCCCTTTTTTCATACAGTTCGATGCCGGATCTGCGACCCGGGAGATCGCTGTTCTGGCCGGCGGGGTGTGCAGGGGAGCCTCCGTTCGCATACCCGGAGATACCCTTGTTGAGGTAAATGCATATCTCAGCGAAACGCTACCCAGGTCGACTGTCGAATTCAGAACCTGGGACGGAACCCAATCGGTCAACATCGCAGGGGATGGATTCAGGGTCTTCAATCCCGGTAACGGGATGCCGGAACGCCGGAGGATCACCGCCGGGGAACAGGTGCGTTATCAACTCATCTCACTCAGGAAAGCCGATATTCAATAATCAGCCTCCAGGCATGCTCCACATCGGGCAATCGTCTGATGGGCGGGACCGCGTGAAAAATCCGTCACGGGAGTTATGCTTTTTTTGTCAACAAACCGGGTGAAAACCGGCCCGGTAGGCTAACTTTGCCATAAAAATCCGTAGTTGTGGCGATCGACAGACTGGCAAAAAGAAACCTGGCCGACCGGCAATACCTGATCAAGATCATCATCATCGGGACGGGTATCCTGTTTGTGATACGATTGTTCATTCTTCAGGTGGTCGATGACAGCTATATGCTTTCCGCCGAGAACAATGTCCTTCGAAAGATCACCATATACCCCAACCGGGGTCTCATATACGACAGGAACGGAGACCTTCTGGTATATGACGAGGCGGCCTACGACCTGATGGTGATACCCCGTCAGGCAAGGGATATTGATGTGCATGAACTATGCGGTCTGCTGAATATTTCCGATTCCCTGTACAAGGTGAGGATGAAGAAGGCGAAGGATTACTCCTCCTATAAACCGTCAGTTTTCATGGAGCATATTTCCAAGGAGCAGTATGGTTACCTCGAGGAGAAACTCTACAAGTTCAGCGGTTTCTTCGTTCAGCCCAGGTCCCTCCGGCATTATCCCCGGCCCATAGCGGCGCATACGCTGGGATATGTGGGGGAGGTTGATGCGAAGGGTATCGCTGCCGACCCTTACTATAGGTCAGGAGATTTCATCGGTAAGAGCGGCATCGAGAAATCTTTCGAAAAGCTTTTAAGGGGGCGGAAGGGATGCCGTGTGGTGATGGTGGATGTGCATAATCGCGAGCAAGGCAGTTACCGTGAGGGGAAATATGACACATTGGCAGAGCATGGGACGGCTCTTTACCTGACCCTTGACGCAGGACTGCAGGAATATGGGGAACGGCTCATGGCCGGAAAGAACGGCAGTATCGTGGCGATTGATCCGCAAACCGGGGGCATACTGGTGTTTGTCAGCAGTCCCAGCTATGATCCGAACCTACTGGTCGGGACAGCGAGGAACCGGCATTTTGCCCTCCTCCGGGATGATACGCTGAAACCTTTGATGAACCGGGCAGTATTGGGTTCCTATCCCCCGGGCTCCACCTTCAAAATGGTGAATGCCCTGGTCGGGTTGCAGGAGAATGTGATCAGCGAGTACACCTCTTTCAGTTGCTATGGACCTGCCTCCTACCCCATAAAATGCACCCATAACCATGTATCACCCCTCGAGCTGCAGGAGGCAATCCAGCAATCATGCAATCCCTATTTCTGGAACGTATTCAGGTCTATCATGGAGAATGCGCGATACACATCGACCGAACAGGCCTACGCAGCCTGGCGGCGGCATGTGATCAGCTTCGGTTTCGGCAGCAAATTCGATACGGACATACCTTTTGAGGTGGGAGGAAATATACCCGAGCCCGCCTATTTCGATAAACTCTACGGCCGTGATCGTTGGAGGCCGATGACCATTCGTTCCCTGGCCATCGGGCAGGGAGAGATACTGGTAACACCCCTCCAGCTGGCCAACCTGGCGGTGGTGATCGCCAACCGGGGTTTTTATCATCCGCCTCATCTGTTGCAGGCAACTGTTACCCCGGAGGGGAAGAGCACCCGGTATTCACAACCCCTTTATTCAACGGTGGCTCCCACACATTTCGACGTGGTACGTGAGGCCATGCTCGACGTTTTTGAAGGCCCGCATGGGACGGCACGGTGGGCCAGGCTGGAAGGGGTCCATATAGGCGGAAAAACCGGAACCGCTGAAAACCCTCACGGTAAGGATCATTCCCTGTTCATCGCCTTTGCCCCTATGGAGAATCCCAGGATCGCACTCTCCGTTATCGTGGAGAATGCAGGATTCGGCTCGGCATGGGCTGCACCCATTGCTTCCCTGCTGATTGAGAAGTTACTCAATGATACTATTTCCAGGCCCGCCATCGAGCAACGTATCCTGGAAGCCAACCTGACCGGCATTCCATGAAATCCCGCGAGAGCATCTTCAGGAACATCGACCGGACCACCGTCATACTCTATCTTTTGATGGTGATCCTGGGTTGGATGAATATCTACGCGGCAGTTTACAATGAAGAGCATCAAAGCATCCTGGATATGACCTGGAATCATGGAAAGCAAATGGTGTGGATCGCTACCTCGCTGTTACTGGTATTCATGATCCTACTGGTGGATGTCAAGTTTTTCCATACCTTTTCATACATCATATATCTGGCGGTACTGGTTTCGTTGTTGGCCGTACTGGTATTGGGCAAAGAGATCGCAGGCTCCAGGAGCTGGTTCCAGATCGGCGGTTTCTCTTTGCAGCCTTCCGAGTTTGCAAAGTTTGCAACCTGCCTCGCCCTATCGGCTTACCTGGGCCGGATCGGTGCCGACATGTCCCTGATGAGGACACGCCTGACGGCCATTTTGATCATCGCCATCCCTGCAGCGTTGATATTGCTTCAGCATGACACCGGTTCCGCACTGGTCTTTGCATCGCTCCTGCTGATACTGTTCAGGGAGGGTCTCCCCGGGCAAATCCTGGTGGCCAGTGCAACCGTGGCTGTGTTGTTCATCCTGACCCTCCTCGTGAAACCGCTCATCATGTCCGGGATTATTGTGGCACTTACCGCTGCTTCACTGTTCCTGATGCCGCGAATGAGGCGCAGGATCATGAGGCTCACAGGACTGGTGCTGCTGGCCGTGGCCTTTGTATTCACGGTCGACCATACATTCGAGCATTTCCTTGAACCCCACCAGAAGAAAAGGATCAACGTGCTGCTTGGACTGGAAAAAGACCTGAAAGGTGCAGGTTATAACGTGAACCAATCGAAAATAGCGATTGGTTCGGGAGGTTTTGCCGGAAAGGGTTATCTGCGGGGCACACAGACCAAATTCAATTTTGTTCCGGAGCAGAGCACCGATTTCATCTTCTGCACGGTAGGAGAGGAGTGGGGTTTTCTCGGGAGCACGGTGGTCATCGGATTGATGATATGGCTGTTGGTCAGGCTGGTCGGCATGGCAGAGAAGCAACGATCGTCATTCAGCCGGATTTATGGTTACGGTGTGGTTTCCATTATTTTCTTCCATTTTGCCGTCAACATCGGAATGACCATCGGCCTGCTACCTGTGATCGGCATACCGCTGCCGTTTTTCAGCTACGGAGGCTCCTCACTCTGGGGATTTACCATCCTGCTGTTCATCTTCATCAAGCTGGATTCCAAAAG
>JAFGHD010000103.1 GCA_016939365.1 Bacteroidales bacterium
GTAAAGATCATCAGGATGAATATGGTAAACGCTTGTCAGCAGCTCCCATGCCCAGGCTATCGCTTCCTTCTTGAAATAATCACTGAACGACCAGTTGCCCATCATTTCGAACATGGTATGGTGGTAGGTGTCGTGCCCTACCTCCTCCAGGTCATTATGCTTGCCCGACACCCTGAGGCATTTCTGGGTATTGGCCACCCGGCTAAAGGGGGCCGCCCTGTGCCCCAGAAAATAGTCCTTGAACTGGTTCATCCCCGCATTGGTGAACATCAGCGAGGGATCATCCTTGATCACCATGGGCGCCGAAGGAACAATACGATGCTGCCTGGCCGCAAAAAAATCGAAAAAGGTTTTCCTGATATCTGAGGAGTTCATTTTTAACATTAATTAACACACAAAGCCTTCCCGGGTTTTTATACTGACGGAAATCAGGTTTGCAAATTTAAACTGCATCAGTATAACAGGAAGGCACAAAATTAACTTATTTGGTTATTTTTGCACCGGGAGGGGTGAAAAGCATCCCTTTTTATCCCGTTTTTTTGAAAAAGCCCGATGGGAAAGGTCAAATATCATTTCAACAGGAAATCTCTCCAGTTTGAAGAAGTAAGGATCACTCTCCGCACCCGTTTACTGAAGCTGTTATCCATTCTCGCATCAGGTATGGTATTTGCTACCGTGGTGATTTTTCTGGCATATACCTTTCTGGATTCTCCCAAGGAGAGGATGCTCAAACGTGAGATCGCCCAGTATGAACTGCAGTTTAGCATCCTGAACGACCGGTTTGATCAGGTCAACAAGGTGCTTGAAGACCTTCGAGAGAGGGATGATAATATCTACAGGGTCATTTTTGAATCTGACCCGATACCCAGGGAGATACGGGAAGCCGGTTACGGTGGCGTGGATCGTTATGCACGTCTCCAGGGGTATGAAAATTCGGAGATTATTACTGAGACGTTTCGGAAGATCGATAAAATTACCAGCAAGTTGTATGTCCAGAGCAAATCCTTTGACGAGGTGCTTGAGATGGCCCGTAACAAGAGTGAGATGCTGGTTCATATTCCTGCCATACAGCCCATTGACAACAATGATCTGACCCGAATAGCCTCGGGTTATGGATTCCGGATACATCCCATTCTCAAGAGATGGCTGTTTCATGAAGGGATCGATTTTACGGCGCCGACCGGAAGCAGTGTGTACGCCACCGGCGCCGGCATTGTCCGTGAAGCCACACGATCGGCAGGAGGGTATGGTAAAATGGTAATCATTGACCACGGCTATGGATATATGACCTTATATGCCCATCTCTCTGCCATTGATGTCAGGGTGGGTCAGAAGGTGATGAGAGGACAGGTGATCGGCAAGGTGGGAAACACAGGCCTTTCGGCTGGCCCACATCTGCATTATGAAGTTCATAAGGACGGCAAGAAGGTCAATCCGGTTTATTATTTCTATAACGACCTGACTCCAGAGGAGTTTGAAAAGGTAATCGAACTGGCATCACGGATGAATCAGGCCCTTTCTTAATTTTTAATCCATGCCATGATGCTGCCCGGGTAAGATCTCCCGGCATTAATGATCCGACATATGGTTGATAAACTTTATTACAGCATCGGTGAAGTGTCACGGATGTTCAACGTCAATCCCTCCCTGATCCGTTACTGGGAGAAAGAGTTCGATGTCATCAACCCCAGGAAGAACAAGAAAGGGAACAGACTCTTTACCAGTGAGGATATCGATCATTTTCGCCTGATATACCATCTGGTGAAGGAACGGGGATTTACCCTGAAAGGGGCTCGTGAACAGATTAGGTTGCGTAAGAATGAAACCCTGAAACAAATAGAGATCCTCCGCACACTGCAGAGGCTCCGGGAGTTTCTTTTAAAAATGAAGGAGGGTCTGAAAGCTGTCTGAATTTCCCGGGATAATTAAAATTGCATATCTTTTTTCCACAAAATATACGGATAAGGATAAGGTTTAATATCTTTGCCCCTTTACTGCCATGAAAGAATCATATCAACAGTCATCCGATGAAAAATATCACAACGAGAAAACAGGGATTGGCGGGGGGAAAATTCTTTCCTCTGATCCTGTTAATTGCACTAATGGCCGGAACCGCTGGTGGTCAGACCGTAAGTGACTTATTCAAGCAAATTGAGCCCTCCGTGGTTACCATCTACACCGAGGAGAAGGTCGTGAGTGGTTACCCCGGGATGGATCAGGTGATGATGTCCTCCAGGGGGCTTGGTACAGGCGTATTGATCTCTGCAGCAGGTGATATCCTGACCGCAGCTCATGGTGTGAATACGGCCGAGAGTATTGTGGTTGGCTTTTTTGACGGTGCAACGGCTTCAGCCCGGATTGTGGGTACCGTGGGCAGTGCGGATGCAGCACTCCTGAAGCTGGAAACAGTGCCACCGGGGCGCAAACCGGCACTGATCGGCAATTCCGACCTGATGAAGACAGGCGATCAGGTGATGGTGGTCGGATCACCCTTTGGCGCTCAACGCAACCTTTCTGTGGGATATATCAGTGGGCGACAGGTTTCGGAGAATATGGCCTCGGGATTGTCGCAGCTGGAGTTTTTGCAGACGGATGCCGCTATCAACAAGGGAAACACCGGTGGTCCCATGTTCAACATGAGAGGAGAAGTGGTGGGTATCGTCAGCCATGTCCTGAGTCAGAACAGAGGATTTGAGGGGATCGGATTTGTCCTCTCTTCCAACGTTGCAAAAAAATTGCTCATGGAGCAAGATCCCCACTGGGCGGGCATTGAAGCCTTCCTGCTGAAGGACAATATGGCCAAGGTACTGAATCTCCCCCAGCCGGGCGGAATACTGGTACAAAGCGTGACACCATACTCTCCCGCTGAGAGAATGGGCCTGAAGGGAGGAATCATCTCCGCCGTGATCGGTGAACATGAACTGATCCTGGGCGGTGATATCATCCTCGGTATTGACGGCATACCCGTGATGAGGGATGCCGATATCCCCATGATCCAAAGACACCTCTCATCCCTGCCCGCAGGACAGTCCATCAGGCTCGATATTCTGAGGGACAGCAGACGCATTACCATTGAAAGCAAAGCAGGAGGTCAGTAGAAACTCACTCAACTCCCCATCCGGAGGCATTCTTAAATTCCGGAAAGCCCCACCGGAGCGGTATGAAAATTATAATAACCCCCCGTGCAAAAATAAACCTGTGCCCCCTTTATCCGGACTTGAGGATTGCTATGTCAAGTGATACAAAAGATTTTCATTATTGAAGATAATACCGCACCCCGATCCCGCCATTAACCGTAAAGGTGGTTTCCGGTAGCAAATCCATCAAGGGTCTGATCTCAATGAAAGCATCCAACGGGATATCCTCAAAAATATAGGAGATGCCCAGCGGTATCTGGACACCCAACCGGGCATCATGAGCCAGCTTGATACGCCCGCCGATACCCCAGTAAACCGGGAATTGCCCCGTCGTGATTTCAATGAGCCCGAAATGATGGATCAGGTAATCCACGTGGAACTGAAACGCGGCATCATCTACAAATGAATAGGCCGCAGCTGCATCCACCGCAGAACGGTTGTCAAGGAAATGCTTGAAGGCAACCCCCGTCGGCTCACCCACAATTATGCCAACACCGAATCCATCCTTCTGGGCAAAAGCGGAAAAGCATAAACCGGTAGCCAGCCAAAGAGTAACAATTGAGGTTTTTAACATGATCCTGAATGTGGGTTAATAATAATCATTAATTAACAAATCCAGCATTCCGGATGGCAATGCCGGGATAATAACATGCAGCTTCGGAAAAAACGAAAGTGACAATTTCCTGTACCAAAAATATAAAAAAGGAGCGCTAAAAAAAAAGTCGCTATGTTTATGCACGATCTCTGTTAGCAGCAAACCTATGGTTGGGAAAAATGGCGAAAATGGCCCCATCGGAGCAAATGAGGTTTCTCATTACGGGTCGGTTAATCTTTCCGGGTGGATGCCCGGAATTTTTTCTGTCATGATGTTTTGTTTTCTGTTGCCTGCCCTGAGCCATTTTTGTGTGAAACCTGTCCAGTATCCCTTGAAGGTGATGAGTTATAATATCAGATATAATGAGCCCTCTGATGGTATTGACTCATGGGAGCACCGCAAGGATTTCGTTGCTATGTTGATCATGGAAGAGCAGCCTGATATCATCGGGCTGCAGGAGGTGCTGATCGGGCAACTGGAGGACCTGGCAGACAGGCTTCCGTATTATGCATGGACCGGAGTGGGCCGGGATGACGGGGAAAGGGCAGGGGAATTTACTGCCATCATGTTCGACACAAAAAGGCTCAAGCTGATCTCCGACTCAACGGTATGGTGTTCTGAAACCCCTGAAAGACCGAGCCGCGGATGGGATGCCGTTAGCAACAGGACCATCACGCGTGCTCATTTTTATGATATGATGTCCGGAAAGGAATACGTGATATTCAATACCCATTTCGACCATGTGGGCGATACTGCGCGGAAAAGGTCCGCGATCCTGCTTCTGGATCTGACGCATCAAGTCGATGGCAGGAAGGGCGTTATCGTGTCCGGGGATTTCAACTGTGGCCCGGATTCAGCACCAATACGTCTCCTTGTCACAGGTACTCGCGGTGCCGGAGGCCTTAACGATGCCCGTTCCTCTTCCGATAACCCTCCGGAAGGCCCCAAAGGCACTTACAATGGCTTCAACCCGGAGGTACGCCCTGAGGTGCCTGTAGATTACATCTTTACCGGGCCTGGTTTTGAGGTCATCTCCTTCAGGACAGTCGACCGCCTGTTTGATGGCCGGTGCCCGTCGGATCACTTTCCGGTAATTACAACCCTGATCTATGATCCTTAGCGTTTTTATACGGCATCATTCAATCCCGTTCGAGAGGCCAGGCCTTCCAACGGATGCGGAAACCATTTGATTACTCGTTTGTTTATATCTCATACAACGATCTATGGATATTTTCGTTGCTTATATGCATTATTTGGGTATCATGGTCATGATGGGGACCCTGATCACACAGCACCTTTTGCTGAAACCCGGGATGGAACGGAACACGGGATTCAGGCTGGCACAGGTTGATCTGACCCTATGCCATCGCTGCGATTATAGTCCTGGCGACAGGACTTCTCAGATTCTTTCTTTTCGGTAAAGGAGCGGAATACTATCTGGGCAATGGCCTGTTCCATGTCAAGATCACCCTCTTTGTATTGATTGGACTGCTTTCCATCTTTCCCACCCGGAAATTCCTCATATGGCGCAGGCAGCTCAGAAACAATGCAGAGCCCGACTATAATTCCGAAAGCCTGAAACGAACCCTGATGATCATCCGGATTGAATTGCTTTTGACGGCACTCATACCCTTTCTGGCTGTAATGATGTCGAGGGGGTACGGGAATTGATCCGCAGGTACAGCCCAGATTTGTCCTGGTGGTAAACCGAAGCATCCTGACGTTGTTTTTCTCCGCTTACCTGTCGGATGTACCTGCCAATGATGCCTCTCTCCGGAACCAATTATTCACCTGCCGGATTCGGATAGATTTAGTATGGAGCAAAAACACAAGTTGCAGAATTTCAGCGTAATAAAAATTGGTACGTTTTTTTCATGGACTGCTCATTCAGATTTTGGTCGATGAAAAGAACGGACTTAAGACATGACATGGACCGGGCCGAACACCTGGTGCATGGCTCTGATGCGGGAGAGCGGGAATGGTTTGTGAAGGGTTTCTTTTTCCTGCAACTGGTTGGGCTGATCCTGGCCATGATCAGTATTTTTCTTTGATGAAAGCTGACATTGGAACGTTACTGGGATAATCTGTGTACACATCTTCTGAATTCCGGAAGCTGAAGGAACCGATGCAGAAATACATCCTTCTGCAGCAGGGTGTGCCTGTTTGCGGGAGGAGCGATATCTTCATGGATATGCGACTCTTTGCGGTTTTCGGTTTTTGGGTGGAATTGGTTTTCCACTCTATGACCTGTACCGTCATTGATATCCGTGTAATCCCTGAGGAGGAGGTTCACGTCAAATACATTGATTCGCTGATTGTCGGGGAGCAGGGTGTCAGCGGATTGTGAGACCGGCCGTTTCCGATCAGAGTATTTCCCTTATTGCCGCCAGGGCGTAATTGATGTTCCCAAATGGTATGGAGACCTGGATTCCGGCGATGACCGGTTTCAGTTTCCTGATGGTCTCACGTGCGATTTCAAGACCGGTTTCACGGGCTTCTTCCCTGGTTTTTGCCCGGTGCATCCTTTCCATGATGTCTTCAGGAACATAGGCACCCGGTACCTCATTCTTCATAAATTCCGCATTCCGGATGCTTGCCAGGGGCCAGATACCGGCCAGGACAGGTATATGGATGTGTTTGGTTTTTCCAAGGAAACGGAAATACATATCTGTATCAAAAATGGGCTGTGTAATGGCAAATTCAGCTCCCGCCCTGACTTTCCATTCGAAGCGGCGGATCTCGTAGTCGATGTCGATGGCGCCGGGATTGACACTAACACCGGAGAAGAAACCGGTGGGTTTATCGAGCGGATTGCCTCCCAGATCCTGTCCTTGGTTCAGGTAGTTGACCACATTCATCAGGCCGATGGAATCGACGTCGAAGACGGCAGTGGCATCCGGGTAGGTACCCATTTTCGGGGGATCACCGGTGATCAGCAGCAGGTTTTTAATGCCAGCAGCCCAGGCCCCCAGCAGGTCTCCGACCATTCCCAGCAGGTTGCGGTCACGGCAGGTGAAATGCTGTATCGTCTCAATGCCGGCCTGCTGCTGGATCATAAGTGAGAGATAGCTGGATCCCATCCTGGATAAAGCCCGTGGACCATCGGGTACGTTGATTGCATCAACCCCTGCCGACTTCAGGGACATGGCCTGCTGCACGGCGACTGAACCGTCCGCTCCCCTCGGAGGGACGATCTCAACGGAGACCACGAATCCTCCTGTGGCCAGCTTTCCGGCCAGCCTGGATTTCTTTTCCTGCGGAATTGCAGGAACAGGCTTTTCTGGTTCCGACACCTGAACGGGCTTCGGGATATGTTTTCTGGGTTGCAGGGAACGGATGGCCTGTCTCATTCCCCTGATGAATTCCGGCGTGGTGCCGCAGCAACCCCCCACGATGCGGGCTCCGGCAAGTATAAACCGGCGGGCATATTCTGAGAAGTATTCCGGAGAAGCCAGGTAGATGTTCCTTCCCTCAACGTTTTGCGGGATACCGGCATTCGGCATGACGCTCAGCGGTACCGTGGCCACCTTGCTCATCTTTTCCAGCGCATCCAGCATAAGCCTGGGCCCTACACTGCAGTTGATCCCGACGGCGTGGGCACCCCACTGCTCCATCCTTGATGTGAAAAGTCCGGGTGGTGTGCCGAAAAGGGAGTTGCCGTCGTTGCCGATGGTCATCTGTGCCAGCAGGGGAATGTCGAAGTGTTCCTTTACTGCAAGAATGGCCTGCTGGATAAGGTGAAGGTCGGAAAAGGTCTCCAGAATGATCAGATCCACACCTCCTTCGATGAGCCCCCTGGCCTGTTCCATATATATCTCACGTGCTTCCTCCTCGGAGAGGTGTCCCCATGGCTCAAGGCGTTCATTCAGCGGTCCCATCGCACCGGCCACATAGATATCCTCTCCGGCTGCCTTACGTGCGATGCGGGCACCCTCCAGATTGATTTTGTACACCTTGTCCTCCAGCCCGTGCTTTTGAAGCTTCAGACGGTTGGCCCCGAAGGTATTGGTCTCAATGGCATCGGCACCTGCATCGATATATTGCCGGTGAATCTCACCGATCAGTTCCGGCCGCACCAGGTTCAGCTCATCATAGCATCGGTTGATAAAGATGCCACGGTTATAAAGTTCCGTACCCATGGCACCGTCGAAGAGCACCACATGTTGCCGCAGAAATTCAGGGAAGGGTTGCCTCATAGCACGGGATTCAAATCACTTATCGTAATTCAGATGGCTCCGGAGCCAACGTTCCGTTTCTGACATCTCCTGACCTTTCCGGCTGGAGTAATCGCGTATCTGGTCCCGGCCCAGTTTCCCGACGGTGAAATACCGGGCGCCGGGATATGCGAAGTAGTATCCGCAAACTGAGGCTGCCGGGTACATGGCATAGTTTTCCGTAAGTTGTATTCCCGTGTGCACGCCGGCTTCGAGAAGATTTAATATCTTGACCTTTTCAGTGTGGTCCGGGCAGGTGGGATAGCCCGGTGCGGGTCTTATCCCCAGGTATTCTCCCCTGAGCAGCCCCCCGGTATCCAGTGATTCATCAGCTGAATAGCCCCATATCTCCTTTCTGACCTTCAGGTGAAGGAACTCTGCGAAGGCCTCTGCCAGACGGTCCGACAGGATGCGGATCATGATGCTCCGGTAGTCATCCAGCTCCGCCTTGTAGAACTCTACCCATTGCTCCAGGCCGATGCCTGCCGTAACGGCAAAGACACCGATGAAATCAGTCAGTCCAGCATCTTCAGGGGCAATGTAATCGGAAAGGCAGAGATTCGGCTCTCCCTCATCCTTCTCCTGCTGATTTCTTAGGAAATACAGGGTGCACAGCTGATCCCTGAGCTGATGATCCTGGAAAACCTTCACGTCGTCTCCGGAGGATACTGCAGGAAATATAGAGGCTGCACCATTGGCGGTCAGCATGCCCTTGCCGGAGAGTTCCTGCAGCATGACCTGAGCATCATCATACAGCTTGCGGGCTTCCCGCCCCTTCACCGGGTCTTCTAAGACACGGGGGTATTTGCCCGGTATCTTCCATGCGTGAAAGAAAAAAGTCCAGTCAATGAAACTGCTGATCTCCGAAATGGGATAATCAGTAAAATAGTGCCGGCCCGGTCTGGAAGGCGGGATGATCTCCCTCGTTTCCCAATCCGTTACCAGCCGGTTTTTTCTGGCTTCACTGAGGCTGATGTATTTGTTTTTTCTCTGCGTTTCGTCATACCGTTCCCTTATTTCCTGATATTTTTCCCGGATGTTTTTTAGAAATGATCTTTTTTTCGGTGCGGATGACAGAATGGATGCGCAGACCCCCGGGGCGAGGGAGGCATCCCTGACATGGATTACCGGAGCGTGATAAGCCGGGGCTATTTTTACGGCGGTGTGTACCTCCGAGGTGGTGGCCCCGCCGATAAGCAGCGGAACTGACAATCCCAGACGCTCCAGTTCGCCTGCCACATGGACCATCTCTTCAAGAGAGGGAGTGATCAGCCCGCTCAGCCCCATAATATCCGGTTTCTCCTTCCGGATGGCGCGTACGATCCTTTCAGCCGGTACCATGACCCCCAGGTCCATCACCTCGTAGTTGTTGCATCCCAAAACCACTCCCACGATGTTTTTCCCGATATCATGGACATCTCCCCTGACGGTGGCCATAAGTATCTTTCCAGCCGGGCCCTTCAACGTTCCCGGTTTCTTTTCAGCATCCAGGAAAGGGGTCAGGAAGGACACGGCCTTCTTCATCACCCGGGCACTCTTGACCACCTGGGGCAGGAACATCTTTCCGGAACCGAACATTTCGCCGACGGCGTTCATTCCCTTCATCAACGGTCCCTCGATCACCTTGAGGGCGCTGCCGTGGTTCTTTCTCGCTTCTTCCGCATCTTCCGCGACGTACGTATCGATACCTCTCACCAAAGCATACCGGAGCCTTTCATCTACAGGATCGTTTCGCCACAGCGCTTCCTTTTTCCGTTCCCTGTGCCCGCCTTTAACGGATGCGGCATAAGCGACCAGCCGTCCGGTGGCATCCTTTCTCCTGTTCAGTATCACATCCTCCACGAGTTGCCTGAGACCGGAAGGGATTTCATCGTAGAGCGGCAACATCCCCGCATTGACAATGCCCATATCCAGTCCCGCACGAATGGCATGATAGAGAAAGACGGCATGCATCGCCTCCCTGACCGTGTCATTTCCCCGGAAGGAAAAGGACAGGTTGCTGATGCCACCGCTCACGTGCGCACCGTCAAGATGCTCCTTGATCCATTTCGTGGCCCGGATGAAATCGGCTGCATAGTTGTTGTGCTCCTCTATTCCCGTGGCAACGGTCAGGATGTTGGGATCGAAAATGATGTCATGGGGAGGATATCCGCACCGACCGGTGAGCAGTTCATAAGCCCTCTGGCAGATGGCCGTTTTGCGTTCAAAGGTGTCGGCCTGTCCCGCTTCGTCGAAAGCCATCACGATCACCGCGGCGCCCAGGTCCCGGAGGATAACGGCGCGCCGCAGGAATTCCTTTTCGCCGTCTTTCAGGCTGATGGAGTTCACCACAGGTTTGCCCTGGATGCACCTGAGTCCCGCTTCGATCACTCCCCAGCGGGAGGAGTCGATCATCAGCGGAACGCGGGCGATCTCCGGTTCTGATGCGAGCAGGTTCAGGAACCTGACCATTGCACTCCGGGCATCCAGCATGGCATCGTCCATGTTGATGTCGATCATCTGTGCACCGTTCTCCACTTGCTGCCGGGCGATGGAGAGGGCTTCCTCATACCGTTCTTCCCTGATGAGTCCGGCAAACCTCCGTGAGCCGCTCACATTGGTCCGTTCACCGATGTTGATGAAGTTGCTTCCCGGGAAGACCGGCAGGGGCTCCAGGCCGGCGAGGCTGATCCGGCTGGTTCTCCCGGGCACCTTCCGGGGAGCGGAGCCTTCAGCCAAGCCGGCGAAGTGCCTGATGTGCTCTGGTGTGGTGCCGCAGCAGCCCCCGACGATGTTTACCAGTCCCTCCCTGATGAAATCCCCGATGGGTCCGGCCATGGATTCCGGCGTCTCGTCATATTCCCCGAACTGATTGGGCAGGCCGGCATTCGGGTATGCACAGAGGTACAGCGGTGCAACGGACGAAAGGATTTCCAGTGACGGGCGGAGATCCCCGGCCCCCAGCGAGCAGTTGAGCCCGATAGCCAGGAGACCGGCATGCTCAACAGAGATGAAAAAGGCCTCCACGGTCTGCCCGGTTAGGAGACGCCCGCCGGCATCCGTCACGGTGCCCGATACGATCACAGGAAGGGATATCTGTGCCTCCCGGAACAATTCCCTGATGGCAAAGAGAGCCGCCTTGGCATTCAGTGTGTCGAAAACCGTCTCGACCAGAAGAATGTCCGCACCTCCCTCGGTAAGCCCACGGGCCTGTTCCTTGTAGGTTTTATAAAGTCCATCGAAGGAGACTGAACGGTAATCGGGCCGGGATATATCCGGAGAGATGGATGCCGATTTATTGGTCGGACCTATCGATCCGGCTACAAACCTGGGTTTGCCGGGATTCAGGAGGGTATAGCGACCTGCTGTTTCTGCTGCGATTCGGGCGGCAGTCCGGTTCATCTCAAAGACAAGGTGTTCCATGCCGTAATCGGCCTGGGAGAACTCATTCGCATTGAAAGTGTTTGTCTCGATAATATCAGCACCTGCCTCCAGGTATTGCTCATGGATCTCACGGATCACATGGGGCTGCGTCAGGCTGAGGATGTCATTGTTACCCTTCAGGTCGTGTTCATGATCCCTGAAAAGACTCCCGCGAAAATCCCGTTCATCCAGCCCGTACCGCTGGATCATCGTACCCATGGCGCCGTCAAGTACCAGAATCCGGGCATCCAGCAACTGACGGAGTACTTCATGCCGGTTTTTCCATGTATGATGTGGGGGCTGGCTTTTGAGCATCTCTGGACGGACCGGTAACGGTGATAAAAATGTTAACTTTGAACTGGACTGAACAGGATTATTAAGGTAAGTGGCCGTGAAGTAGCGCAGGTTTCGTAATCAGATCCCGCGCCAGGCCATGCACATAGGCATGAGAAACGACAAACCGGTAGATTGGTGAATGTGCCGTATCCGGATTTCATGACAAATTCCAGTCATTTCCTTAAAAAATGTGTTCAAAATTACAAAATGTTCGCGAATAATATCCACCTTTACTCCCCGGTAAAGAATCAACCCGCCTTCGGAAAGATGAGCCTTCAGATACGGGAAGTCATTGATAATAAGGGACACAGGGAATTCGTCGCCTTCCCTTACAAGCATTACCGGAATGATATCAACTGGGTACCTCCCATGAGGGGGGATGAGTTGAAGATGATCAGCCCGGCCCACAATCCGGCGTATGCCTTCTGTGAAGGGAAATTCTGGCTGGCATACAACAATGGGCAATGTGTGGGCAGGATCGGGGCTATCATTAATCATGAATATAACCGTAAGAGGGGTGAGAAGAAAGGCAGGTTCTCGCGGGTGGAATTCATTGATGATCCCGGGGTATCTGCCCTTTTACTGGGAACGGCGGAGAAATGGCTGCGTGAGCAGGGGATGGAGGCCATCCACGGCCCTCTTGGATTCACCAACCTGGACAACCAGGGGCTGTTGATCGAAGGCTTCGAATATCTTCCTTCGGTTGCTTCAACACATAATCATCCCTGGTATGCACGACACCTGGAACGGCTGGGATATGACAAGGAGAATGACTGGGTTGAATTCCGTCTGTTCCTCGCGAAAGAGATACCTGACAAGGCTTTGAGACTTGCAGAGGTCATCCGTACCAGGTTTGGCCTTGAAGTGGTGCATTTCACGAAACCGGCAGAGATGCGGCCCTATGGCCCGGAGGTATTCAGACTGCTCAACAAGGCATTTTCGGAACTCCCATATGTGGTCCCCTTCAGTGATGAGATGATCCGTTTCTATATCAGCAAGTATTTCAACCTGCTGAATCCACACTTTGTCAAGCTGATATTGAAGGATGGACGGTTGCTGGCCTTTATCCTGGGCTTGCCGAGCCTTTCGGAAGCCATGCAGAAGGCCGGCGGCAGGCTGTTTCCTTTCGGGGTCTTCCATCTCTACAAGGCTATGCGCAATCCTAAAGTAGTAGATCTGCTGCTGACCGGTGTGGACCCGGAGTATCAGCACATGGGTCTGCCGGCGATCCTTATCACCGAACTCCAGAAGGTGATGATGGAGCACCGGATCAGCCACGTGGAGACTACAGGCATGTTTGAAACCAACCAGAAAGCCATCCAGCACTGGAAGAACTATGAGCACATCCAGCACAAGCGCAGGCGCTGTTTTGTGAAACAATTGTAGTTCATATCCGGAAAATTTCGAAGGGATTTTGTAACTTTGCAGCCCTGAAAAATCACCATCATGAATAGCCTGACAAAAGACAAAGACCTGAAATACAAGGTGAAGGATTTGAAATTGGCGGAATGGGGCCGCAAGGAGATCGGTATGGCCGAGAAGGAGATGCCAGGACTGATGACCATCCGCAGGAGGTACACTGCCCAGAAACCGCTGAAAGGTACCCGGATCACCGGATCTCTCCATATGACCATTCAGACCGCCGTATTGATCGAAACACTGATGGAACTGGGAGCAGAGGTACGGTGGTCGAGCTGTAATATCTTCAGTACACAGGATCATGCGGCTGCAGCCATTGCAGTCAGGGGAGTCCCGGTCTTCGCCTGGAAGGGTGAGACCCTGGAGGAATACTGGTGGTGCACCAACCAGGCACTTAGTCACCCTGGAGGGAAAGGTCCCACCCTGATCATCGATGACGGCGGGGACGCCACCCTCATGCTGCACAGGGGTTATGCCATCGAGAATAATCCGGAACTGCTCAGGGACCAGCCGCAGAATGCCGAAGAGGCGGCCATCATGAAACAGTTGCGGTATACTTACGTGGAAGACAGCGACAAATGGCACCGGGCAGTTAAAGACCTGAAAGGAATATCCGAGGAAACCACAACGGGTGTTCACCGGCTGTATCAGATGATGGAGAAGGGGACGCTTCTGGCTCCGGCCATTAACGTAAACGATTCGGTCACCAAGTCGAAGTTTGACAACCTGTATGGATGCCGTGAATCCCTGGCCGACGGTATCAAGCGTGCTACCGATGTGATGATCGCAGGGAAGGTGGTGGTGGTATGCGGTTACGGCGATGTCGGCAAGGGCTGCGCCAAATCGATGCGGGCGTATGGTGCCCGGGTTCTGGTCACCGAGGTCGATCCCATCTGTGCGCTCCAGGCTGCCATGGAAGGCTTTAAGGTTACCTTGCTCGAGGATACCCTGGCTGAAGGCAACATCTTCGTCACAGCTACCGGCAACAGGGATGTGATCACCGCGGATCACATGAAGCAGATGAGAGACCAGGCCATTGTGTGCAATATCGGCCACTTCGACAACGAAATACAGGTGGATGCCCTGAATGCCTCTCCCGGAGTGGAAAAGATCAACATCAAACCGCAGGTCGATAAATACCTTTTTCCCGACGGTCATGCCATTTACATGCTGGCGGAAGGCCGCCTGGTGAACCTGGGCTGCGCCACCGGACACTCCTCGTTCGTCATGAGCAACTCATTCTCCAACCAGGTCCTGGCTCAGATGGACCTCTGGAAGAACAACTACCCTATCGGGGTGTACCGCCTGCCCAAGAAACTGGACGAGGAGGTGGCCCGCCTGCACCTGGACCAGCTCGGCGTCAAGCTTACACAGATGACCCAGGAACAGGCCGATTACATCGGTTACCCGAAGGAAGGCCCTTTCAAACCGGAGCACTACAGGTACTGAAATCATCCAGGATACCGTAAAGACAGGATTTTATAACTTAGTTTCAATTTCTGACATCCATTTCCATCCGGGGATCAACCGGATCGTTTTACCGTTTTTGCGGAGCAAATCTTCCTGGTCGAAGGTGATGATCATTCCTTCATCAAGATTCAGGGAATTCATGGCTTCCAGAAGTCCTTCCGTTTCACGTTTTTCATTCTGCTGATCCACCTGCCACGAAACCTGAATGGCCAGATGTTCCTTTTGCCCGACCCTGACAATGAAGTCACATTCCTTTCTCCCCTTGTAATACCATATTTTATGACCTGCGCGTCTGAGATACAAAAACACTGTGTTTTCGAGCAACCTGCCCCGGTCAGGCGATCCGGATACAGAGGAGAAGTCTACAAGGCCCTGGTCTATTGCATACACTTTACGTGGATTACGTGCCTGCACTTTCAGTGAAGTATGGAACAGGGGTACAAGGAAAACCAGGTAGGCACCTGTCAGGAAATTCAAAAAGTCCATCACTGAAGAGGCTGAACCGATTTCAAATGTATTTTTGAGATTGTTGAAAGATATCTCCTTTCCCGTGTTACTCAGAAGAAATTGGACAATCCTGCGATATGCATCATGGTTACGCAAATGATAACGTGTGAAAATATCCCTCACCAGGATATCGGTAACAAGTGTTGAGAGAAGTTCCTTTTTCCCCATGCATAAGTACCCCGGAAATCCCCCTTCGGAAATAAAGGATGAAAAAGTTGTTGCACTGGCAATCTCATTGAAAAAGGCGAGGAATTCCCGGAAAGAAAAAGGGAAAACCTCGAAGTCAAGATGCCGTCCGGTAAGTTTTGTTCCCAATTCCCTGCTCAGCATGTTGGCATTTGATCCTGTAATGACAATGGTTTTTTTTCTGTCCAGGGCATCCCTTACATACCGTTCCCAACCAGGCACGTTCTGGATTTCATCAAAAAAGAGCATATGGTTACTTCCTGACACTTCTGAAAAGATGTCCTCGATGATACGGAAATCCATTACTTCAAATCCGGCTGTCCGGCTGTCCTCAAAGCTTAAATAGTTGAGCGAACCGCAGTGTCGCATAAGCTGTTTCAGCAGGGTGCTTTTCCCTGATCGCCTCACACCGGTGAGGATATAGGTGAAAGGAGGAAGGGATTTCAGACTTCCGAGTTGTTCGCGGGGTATTTCCCTTTCTTCTGCCACGATCCATTCCTGTTGGGAAAGAATAATTGATTTTAAAGTCTCTTTAAGCATGATATACCGTGGATAGGTTTTTCTTACATTACAAATGTAAGACAATTTATATTACAAAAGTAAAATAAATTTCCGAATCAGATCTGTATTCTTCAGATACTTTTTACAACGCATTACCATTCTGTTCTTAAATTGCCCTGCTGAACCTGGTCGGGCGGGGTTCAATACCTGCCCGTCGTTTTTCAGGCGGGGACAGAATAGAGGTTTCCTAACCCTTAGATACAGGTTCCCCGACCACCTTCCAGTGGTCGGACAGGTCTGCCTGTTATTTCAAGCCGGATAAAGATTCCTGTCGGGGTAATAAATGAACATTCCTAAATTAGAGTTAATGGAGTAGTATATGAGTAAATGCATTATTTTTGCACTACTGTTCGGCCCCGTAGTTCAATGGACAGAATAGAGGTTTCCTAAACCTTAGATACAGGTTCGATTCCTGTCGGGGCTACTGAAGGAGGTTGTCGCCAGGGGAAGCTTTTTCTTCATGTGGAGTGTGTATGTAATAAGGAGCGAAAAGACTGGTATTCTGTATACTGGTATTACTCAGGATATTGGCCGACGGCTAATTGAGCATAATTCCGGGAAGGCTAAGTTTACTTCAGGTCATAAGCCATGGAAATTGGTCTACATTGAGGAAGGATTTTCTGAATTAGTTGCTGCCAGGAAGCGGGAAAAATATTTAAAAAACGGAGTTGGTCGAAGGTTTCTTAGGAAGAGATTAGGAATGGAGTGATACAGGTTCCCCGCCCGACCGCCGATATTTTTCCGGGGATAATCCATTTATAAGATTGTCGTCAGGAATCAGCTATGTATGTATGTATCACCTGGTCAGGCGGGCGGGCCCGTCTTTTCAAGCCGGATAAAGATTCCTGTCGGGGCTACTGAAAAATCCTGGCAATGAATTGCCGGGACTTGCTTTTTCCCGAAACAGATATTCTGCGCCCCCTGAGGCAACAAAACATTCTCACATACCTTCCAGTTTGTAGCGAGATCGCAAGGGCTTTTAGTTATTCACACATGCCACAGCCCCATTCACATTGTAATTTCTGACATTCAAATAGAAAAGTTGGAATTTGTTTATTGAGTGGCCAAATTTGATAATTAAAAGGTAATGATAATCATGAAAAATTTAACCGGAATACTTCTGATGATATGCAGTGTGGGTGTTTTTGCACAAAATCTGAATACCACCTATCTGGGCCACTGGGGTAGCTATGGCCCATGCATGGCCGTGACGGTGAGCGGAGAATATTGTTGCCTGGGCAGCGGAACCATGTTTGTCGTGACAGACATCAGCGATCCTTCTGATCCGGTGGAAACCGGAGCGCTTCGGCTGCCTTCACCTGCTTATGATATTACTATTCAGGGTAATTTTGCATATATCGCAGATGGCTGGCAGGCGATCCGCATCATTATTGCATAATATCCTGTTGCAGAAATGGAAGACCGGCAGATAGATATCGCCACGATCACGGATAGCGATAAGGCATCCATGATCGTAGCAAAACTTGAAAATGAAGGAATCTGGTGCACAATAAGGGAGGAAATAGGACCGGATGCCTTCTCAGGCGGAAAAGAAACGACTGCAGAACTGAAACTTGTCATCCATCTGAAGGATCTGCAGCAGGCTGCAGATATTTTGTTTTTGAACCTGGACGACGGCGATGTCATCGTGGAGCCGAAGGCAGAGGAGTATTTTGACCGCCTGGCCGACCGGCAATTCGAGCATATTGAGTACGATCCCGGGGAAAAGGAATACCGGGATCAGTCCAGAAAAGAAGATGAACTGAATGTAAAAAGGCAGAGGTACCTATTTTATTTTGTTCTCGGCCTGATCCTTTTTGTAGTTTTGTACAGCTTGATATTTGCGTCAAAATGACATCCTTCCTCCGGGAATCATTGCCTGGATGGCTCATATGATAATGACTGGTAAACTGGTTGCCATGACATAACTGAAAGCCTCCTCTTCTCTCTAATCCACCAATCACCCATAAAAGCTGCTGAATTATTCCTGAATGTATTACTGGTTCAGACATCACCTGGCTTCATTCACATACTGATACCTTACGTTCAGATATTTTTTTTTGATTTCGCATCCTGCAGAGGGTACTTTTATGAAAGCATATCAGGAGGGTTTCTGCAATGAAAGATCAGATAAATGCCACATCAGGAAAGAATGCGGTCACGAGGCCTCAAAAACTGCTTCTTGCGACAGTTTTATGGTTCTGTTTACTGGTTTTATTATTCCTCATGCCGATGATCCTCAGGGGGCAGCGTTCAGGCCAGCTCACACCTTCTGAATACCAAACAGATGGACGATACTGCATTGAATTGTGGCGATCATCCGACTCATCGGTTTACCATGGCCATGACAGGACCGGAAGGGATCACTTCTGGATCAATGTCGGGATGGGTGTCAGCAGCTATGGTATGGCAGGTGGTTTCTCTCTGTCCTGGCAGCATAAATGGCATCTTTTTTCCTTCAGGGGTGTCAGTAATGAGGAAGTGTCCATTTTCGGCCCTGACCCAAATGAATCGGCCGGGGATTTTGCTTTGGTATACGGTCCTGTATTAAAGACGAAATCAGGTTCATTGTCGGTTTCAACCGGGATCTCACTGGTTAAAGGCCGTGAAAGGGGGGAACTGATCAGTCATCCATCCTGGTTTGAAGCCGAATATGAGCTAAATTCCTGGCAAACATTCGGCTTTCCCTTTGAATGTGATGTGTTCTGGACACCATTGTCTTTCATGGGTTTGGGCATCAATGGATTTGCCAATATCAACAACAGGCAACCCTATATTGGAGGATTGGTTTCACTTCAGTTTGGGAGGCTACGATAAACAGTGAACCAGACGAATATTAATAATTTGCCATGTCAGCATCATTCATAGCAGGAATGATCTCCATCATAACACCGGGAGCAGCCTTGATGCTGCTGGTGCTGATCCTTGCCCTGGGCAAACTGGGCTTGCCTGGGAAGGGCATATTATTGCATGCAATTTCCGTTTCAGCTTTGATCTGTTTTTTTTACATGATTCTGGGTCTTATTTTATCCACGCAATTAAGCCTCAGCAATGCGGAATCCCTGAGGAAATTCAGCCTTACAGTCGCCTGGATAGGATATGTGGCATCTGTGTTGCAAATATTTATTGGAGTGTGGTTGGCAGGAATTTTCAATGGGGTTGTACAAAAACTGAAAACAAGCACATTATATGGGCCTGTTGCAATGGCCCTGCTGTGTATGGCTTTTTCACTGTCATCGTTTCATGGATCATCATCTCTTCTGGGGTCTGTCATTGTCTTAAGGACAGATCAGGCCGGGATATCGGCGTCGGCAATGCGCATTCTTGCATTCTCAATGGGTCTGGGCATACCCATCGGGCTCGCCGTTGTGTTTTTAGGACTATTCCTTGAAAAGATCAATAATAAACAGTGGTGGAGGCGGTTTCAGGCGGTTGCCGGAGTTTTATTGATGATCGTTGCCTTTGGCGGAATGGCGTTCGCATCAGGTCATCAAACGGATACTACCGACAACCCAACTGCAATCGTTGCAGTAAAAGGGCCTGGTCATCAAGATGAAGAAATAAATAAATCAGATAGCGCTGATGAAAATGAATCTGTTACCGGATTCTACTTCTTCAAACTTACTGATTATCAAACTGCACTGGAAGCGGCCCAGGTAATGAACAAGCCCGTTTTTATATATTTTACAGGTCATGGTTGCAGCTCCGGAAAGGAAATGGAAGCCAGTATCCTTTCAGACCCGGGAATCAGGAAAAGGATCATGACCGAGTTCGTAGCTTTTATTGGATATGTGGATGACAGAAAACCCCTGCCTGAATTGCAGCAATATACTTCAGAACATACAGGAAAGAGCATCACGACACACGGGCAGAGAATCAGTGACATTCAGGCAAGTACATTCAAAAGCAACGCAGTGCCTTTTTTTGTGATCATTGATAAAAATGGTAGGATCCTTGCAGAAACTGGCTATTTGACTGAAGTCGTTCAGTTCCATGATTTCCTTGACCATGGGAGAAATGAATAGCTTCTCCTTATTATGTCAGGTGATATACTGATGCTGTTTGATTTTGCCTGTCTGCCTGTCCAACGATTTATCTGCCTTCCTGGAGGAAGACAGGTCGAAGGCATGAC
>JAFGHD010000104.1 GCA_016939365.1 Bacteroidales bacterium
AAAACCTTATTGATAATCAATTTCTTACATCTTTTGTTACTGGAAATTGAGTGGGTTCTGAGGAGAAATGTTGCAAGTTGGGTTAAGGGATTATTTGTTCCAACGCCTACAAAACCCCCGTCATAGTAAATAAAATTTCCTGATTTTTCCCAATAACCGTCGGCTGACCGTTGCGAGAACAGGGAATAAGGAACACTATGTAGTTCCGAACTTCCTAAATGGGTGAACGTGCTTCCGCCGGCCGGGTCACACTCAACTTTGAGGTATTTTGACCCTGCCCCCCAGTCGATTGCTTCAAAGACGCCGGATATCACGGAGCCATCCCCAACCGGTAGCTGAGCCAGCCCGAAATCATTGGTCGTGACATAATGGAGTTCACTGTAAAGCAGAGCTCCGCCCGGACCTCCCTCCAGTATGCCAAGTCTGAAACTTACATTCTGATTGCTGACAAGATCATCCGATCCATCTCGCACTACCGCCTGGTATTTGAATGATTGAGGAGGCTGGGCCATAATAAGCAGGGTGATACCAACCGTAGCCACGCTCAGAAGTAATTGTTTTATCATCGTTAATAATTTATTTGATACTCATCATTCCGTTGTTTTTCAACCTTATAGCACCGTTTTTAATAACGATTCCCTCATCATATTTACCATCGGTAATAAGGATGATATTATTGGCAGACGTTCCGGAGAAATATACTCCTGTTCCGTTTCCGGTGCCTTTGATCTTTATCCCCTCCAGGAATTGTATCCACTGTCCGCCGGTGAAAAGGGCATTGGAGCCTGCAGCATCCATATCAAAATAGCGGAAAGGTAATTGCGACATAGGTGTATATGTCCCTGAAATAACTGCTCCAACAGCGCCTACAGGATAAATATTTATTATCATGTATTCATCCAGTGTCCCGTATATCAGTGCGTCAAGCGTGTACCAGGTATTATAGGAAGGGGAAGTCCATCCGTAATTCATATGGTATTGTGGAACGCCGGTTGAGGTACGCCAACCATCGCAGACAATGGAGTGATTTTCGACCCGGTAGTGGATGGGCCTGTTCAGGTTGAGCTGGAGCTGGATCTGTGCATACCATGCCATTGGGTCAGAATAATCATCTCTGCTCAGGATTCCGCAATTGGCATAGAAATATATGTTGTGGTAAACATCTGTCATTGAAGCGGTTGGAACGGAAGATGCAGTGCAACCGTATTGCATTCCCACATGGGCGCCGATGTTGGAATTCAACACAGCTACAGCATCCTGCTGAACCTGCGGGGAAGAAAGATTAACCGCGTCAACCATGTTCCGCCAGTCGTACCAGGCCGAACCGCCTGAGTACCAGGGGGGATAGGCCCAGTACCTCATGAGCTGGGCGGCCGCAGTCGCCACACACCCCACCAGGGCACAACCGTTTGTCGTATTCGTGCAACCCATATAAGGGCACATGTTGTTATATGGCGGATGCTGATGCCAACAAGTCGTTAACAATTCCTGACCCTGAATGTAATTGTCCGATGGAATGGTGTCCTTATTCAGAGTGCCGGGAATATATGCCTGAATCATTTCCCATGCCGGAAGATAATCAATGCCGCACATGCTTTTTACCTGTTCCGGGTTCGCTGTTTCAATTCCTCCAAACTCAGATTCAATGGCATTGATCAGTGAGGTCATTTTGTCCTTGAGGAGTTGCACTATACCGCCTTCTTCCGTCGGATCAAATACCCCTTCATCCGAAGAGGCCTTCACCGGTGCCAGTTCTCTTCGAAGAGACATGACGATAAATCCCTGAGGTTCCACCTGGCAATAGTAACCGATCAAATGCCCGTTATTTCTGAATTCCTGTATGGGTCCGGCAACGGCTGGCCCGCTTTCTGCCCAGTCTCCGTATCTGTCGCTCACAATCTGGATCCAGTTTTTGGCGATCGAAGAAGCTTCGTTTTTATCAACGAATTGTCCGATCCCTGTTTGGCAGGAAATGAGGTACACGATAAGAAATATGAAAATATTGACCTTTTTCATTTCACACCTCCTTTCACTGCAATGTTACAAGGACGAGTATCTGTCCCATCCGTCCTTCTGGAAGGTTTTCCATGGCTTTACCCAGTACAGCTCCCTGCGCTTTTTCGCCATCCGTTGCTTTCATAGCATACCCGGGAAGTGAAGATGTTGTGAGCAGGTCACCTATTTCGATACCGTCGCTGGTGGCATCGACATTGCAATAGACTCTTCCTGCCAGGGCTACGTTGAAATCATGATATCCGCTGCCCAGGCTTATTCCTGAACTGAGGTCGTTGGCCCCTGCCACTATGCCTGCGACTTTCCTGTCATAGCAGGAATTGCTGATTCTTAAATGGCCTGGATGGTCCGGGTCAAGGCACAGAACTGTTCCGGGCCCGATATCCGATTTGTCCACCACGTTGAATCCTTCGGCATAGTCAAGGCCTGTTCCCAGTTCAACGGCGATATCACCGGAAGCCTCATCCCGGATGGTGACATTTCCCCTCACATCAAGGCGACTAACCGGAGATGTGGTCCCTATACCTACATTTCCGGTTTGATTGGCAAAGAAAACAGTTTGAGATGCTGCATTCTGGATTCTCAGGCCGCCCAGACTGTAGTCATTAAAGATATGCCATTTTTCTGTTGTTGATTCAAATACCTTGATCCCTGCATCATGACCTGTTGAACTCTCAAGGTACAGATAGCTCGAGGGATGATCCGAACCTTTAATATGCATGGCTGCATCGGGCAAAGGCGTTCCTATTCCTACATAACCGTTGCTTTTTATTGAAAGGTCGATATTTGCACTTGACGGCACTCCATGGCCCATTACAAAAAGATTCTGGTTGACGCCGCCACCCCAGTTGTCATTGGTTGATCCCATGAAAAAATCAGCGCCATAGGTGCCCGTATTATTGATTTTCATCATTGCATCATAAGTCCCGCTTCCTTCGATCTGCAGTTTGGCATTGGTTACGCTGGTGGAGCCAAGGCCCAGCGGGCCGCCATTGATAAAGCTGGTTCCCAGGCCGTAAAGGAAAACAGTATTATTGTTCGTGCCATCATAAAGATAAAGTGCTCCGGAGTTGTTTCCGGTATGTCTTAATCTGAAAAGATAATTGCCTGTATTGTCAAGAATATTAAAGGCGTCGCCCGCGGCAGATGTTTTGATCACCAACTGGTTGGCCGGATCGTATGTGCCTATTCCTACATTTCCACCCAGAATCGTTTTTCCGTTGTAACAAGCCAGGTTGGTAAAATTGGACGAACCATCGGTAAAGCTGACGGAACCACCGGTTGAACCAGAGCTGATCTTAATCCCTGCCAGGCTTCCCCGGAAAATGGCACCTCCCCACACATGCAGTTTGTCCTGCGGGTTCGTTGTTCCAATTCCCACATTACCGGTGCTATAAAAAATGTCGGAACCGTTCAGCCCCCAGTATGCATCTGCAGACCGGTCTGTATACAGTGCATACGGCACGGATAGCAATTCCGTTGTGCCCAGCTGGCTATAATAGGCTCCCACTTTGTAATCCACCTGCATGAACTTAGGATCCGTACTCCAGTCCACATCAGTAAAAGTTCCGATCAGCGGAGTACCTGTTCCAATATTCAGGGTGACCATGCCGAATTCGTTTGTGGTGGCGATAAATGTCTCCTGGTAGGGTATGGTGCCACCAGGGCTTCCGTTTCGGATGCTGATTCTGAAATCAAAAGTCTGATTCGATAGAATCTGACCGGAAGCATCCCGCACTACCGCCTGGTATTTGAAGGATTGCGGCGGCTGGGCCACAACCGGAGCAGCCAGCACATCAAGAGCCAGCAGCACAAAAATGCAGAGTCTTTTCATGTCTTTGGATTATTGGTTATCAATGTTTTTCCGGATATAAAAAAATGAGGTCAGCCAACCTACCAAACAAAATTGATTTGTCGAATTGATGTAAAGATAGTTATACTGAAATGGAATTTCAAAGAAAATTTGTTATCTGACCTTGCGGAAATTAACATGAACCTGCTGGGGATGATCAGGCGGCTGACCCCTTGCGCGGAAGCCGGACATCACAGGGGATGACGGGCAGCCATGAGGTAGCTCGCAGGATTGTTTGATTTTTCCGGTGGGGAATAGTTTTAAACCGGATACAGAAGCATCTATTGCCGGATAACAATTTTTTCGGACTGTACCCTCCTCCCAGATACGACCTGAAGAATATAGACGCCATTTTTCAGACCTTGTGTATCCCATGTGATCTGACGGCATCCGGCGTTTAGCTTTTCATCCATAATGGTTGAGAGTTTTTCACCCTGCAAATTATAAAGTGCAATGGTCATGCGGGATCTTTCCAGACCGGTTACTGTGATATGAGCTTTTCCGCTGCAGGGATTGGGATAGAACTTTATCAGAGGACTTGTCCCGGCATCCTTCAAATGAATACTCTTCCAAAGAAGTATATGCAGGATCATACTGGTACTTGTGAATCCAAAATCCCGAATTTCGAATCGTGTCTTGTCACGTCGATCTTCCTTGAGCACCTGGTTTTTGAGTTTTGCCCTATCAGGTGGTATTCAGCACGTCTTGTTCAGTTCTTAATCGATGGCCTCTGAGCCATCGTCCCACTTTGGATTCTGGTCACCGGAAGTGAGATTGCAAAGTGTGACGTTGAAGTACCTTTCCATTTGCTCCCTGAGCCGTTTCAGACGGTACACATCCACCTTGTAATAAACTCTGTTCCTATCGGTATAGTGAAGAAGGAGTCCGGCGTTTTGCAGCTCCAGGAGGTGCTGTGATACGGTAGTGCGGCTTAGGGGAAGCTCTTCGGCAATGTCCCCTGATCTGCATGAGGGGCATCCGGCCAGGTGGCGGAGGATGGCCAGACGTGCGGGATGTGAGAGTACCCGGGCAAAACGGGCCACTTCCCGGAGATCCCTGTCAAAGTAATCTGTTTTGGCGTAGGTCATCGGTTATGTAGTATGTTGCAAACATACGATATAATAACCAAATCTGGACAATGTCCTGGCGGGTACCACCATCGGGGTCGTGATTGTGGTTGTGATCTTGGTCGTGGTCGTGATCCGGGATCGTAATCGTTATCCGATTCATGGTGATCGGATTCATGGCCGGAAAGTGAATCCCCTATGGGAAATAAATCATTTCT
The DNA here is from genome assembly GCA_016939365.1 of Bacteroidales bacterium. Taxonomy (GTDB): domain Bacteria; phylum Bacteroidota; class Bacteroidia; order Bacteroidales; family JAFGHD01; genus JAFGHD01. The sequence goes on from JAFGHD010000104.1 coordinate 5,151, forward strand.
GGTGTAATTACCGGCTATTGATATCAATACCCTCCATGCAGAAAAAAAGGGGGCAAATTCCATTAACCGAAAAGCCCGAAAAGGAATCAGCTTCCTCCGGGATCATGAAAAAAACCGCGTTTTTACCTCCATTTTGCCATCTGATTTGGATGTTTTACATTCAGAAATACACAATCATTGATTTTAGTCATTGGAGCCTGGGATTTTGTTATTTATCAGGAATCAGGTCAATTGGGAAACTGTCGTGGTTCACGACCAGGATCACAACGAGCATCATGAATTGTATGTTGATACACTTTAGAAATTCAGAATATGTTCGACCGCCACCGGTTCCAGGTCGCCGGGGCCGATCATGGCGTTGATCAGTGAGAAATGGGTGTAGTGGCACAGCTCCTCCGGTCTGATCTTCCTTTCAGTGATTACACCTGAATCCAGGAGTTGCTGCCGGCGGGTGCCCCTGAGGAGGGGCTCAGCGGGCGTGTACCACTTTTCACCGTCTTTCAGGATGATGTTGGCATAGGATGTGTCTGTGATGAGTCCGTCACGGACGATGAGGATGTCGTCAGCGGAGCCTCGTTCGCTGAACAGCCGGTTGATGTCTGAGCGGTCGGCGAACTTGTGGTCATACCGGATAGTGCCGGCACGGATGAGTTGCAGGCTCCGGACGGGCCGCAGGGAATAGTTCAGGTATTCCGAACTGACCACTTCCCTTTCGTATGTTACCCGCCAGCGCACCAGTGTGCCCAGGCCTGCAATCGCCGCCGGATCGAACAGGTCTTCCAGCACTGTCTGTCCGGCCCTGCCGAAAAGGACATGTCGCGACCGTTCCATTCGTGTCTGATGGTAAAGCAGGTTCTGCGGCCTGCCGTTCTCAACCCTTATGGTCTCAAACAAAAGGGACATACACCTTTTGGATCATCTCTTCATATTCCGTGTCGCAGTCGCTGAGGCTGTGGATGCCGCCTCCGCTGCGGTACACCATGCCTCCTGCGGTCTGCTCCACAAAGCGGATCATGACGGCGCTTTCGAAGTTGCGGCCGTCGAAATAACCGAAGACACCGGTGTAGTATCCCCGGTCTTCACCTTCGGCCTCACGGATGATCTCCATGGTCCTGCGCTTGGGAGCACCGCTCACGGATCCTGCAGGCAGCATCCTGAACAGGATATCCCCGATCCGGCTGTGCCAGTCCGGCTCCAGCTCACCGGTGATATGCGAGCTGGTCTGAAGCAGGGTACCCTCCCTGACCCGGATGTGCTCGATGTAGCGGAACCGCTCAACTTTGATGTTTTTTGCCACCATGCCCAAGTCGTTGCGCAGCAGGTCGGTGACGGTGTAATGTTCCGCCGTCTCCTTAGGATCACCCAGGAGCAGGGCCTCCGCACCCGGGACAGAGGCATCCCAGGTACCTTTCATCGGAAAGGTGGAGATCGTCCGGCCCGAGATATGAACGAAAGGCTCAGGGGAGAACACCGTGAAACGCCCGGGATAGTGGAGCCGGTACTTTTCCTGGCTGTGTACGAAGAAATCCTCAAGGTTCAGGCTGGTCTCAACGGGTGTAGGGAATGTCAGGTTCAGCAGGAAAGTGTTGCCGTGCTCCAGATGCGCCATGACTTTGGCGAATGCCTCACTGTATCGCTCCCGCGTGACGGGCCTGGCGCTGAACCGGATACCTGTGGGTCGGGCAGGGCGATCGCTGTGATTACAGAATCCACCGATATCCGCCAGGATGCCCCTGTCTGCGATCTCCTCCGGTATGAGCACTTCAGGTTTCTTCATCTCGAAGTCAGCGATCACCAGGAAAGGCAAACCCCGGCTGCCCAGTTCGTTCATCCGTCCTGTCGTATCTTTGACCTGATCCATACCGGATGGAATGTGTGCAAAAGTACCCAAACGGCCCGATCGTGACCCTGTTCTGATCATCGACCATTTCGATTCGTTCACCTATAACCTCGTGAAGCGGGTGGAGGAGGCGGGCGGCCGGTGCGATGTGGTATCCTGTGACCGGCTCACACCCGTCACAACAGAATCCTACCACAAGATCATCCTCTCGCCGGGTCCGGGTATCCCGGAAGATTTCCCATTGACCATGCAGCTGATCAGGGAGCAGGCACCGGAGAAGAGCATTCTCGGGATATGTCTCGGACATGAAGCCATCGCCATGGCATATGGTGCGGAGATCTACCATCTGGGAAGGGTATTTCATGGCATCCGGAGACAGTGTCATATCGAAGCCGGATATTATGTCCTGACCGGTCTGCCTGATCCCTTCACCGCAGGATGTTACCATTCCTGGGCTGTGCTGCCGGAATCCCTCCCCGGTGAGCTACAGATTACCGCCCGGACGGAGGACGGCATCATCATGGCCCTGGCCCACCGGGAGTATGACCTGACCGGACTGATGTTCCATCCGGAATCCTATATGACCCCCCAGGGACTGCAGATCATGAAGAACTGGTTGCAACATGTGGAAAATGTTCCCGGATTACAATGAAGTTTATCCTTTTGAATTCCAATACTCCACTTGTTAAAGCCTTCCCTGCATTTTAGATCTGATAAGTTCGATAAGTAAATGATTCATTCTTTCCACTTCCTCCATTAAGGCATAATATCCCTATCCTCAAATTCAACATAAATTGTATAATCACTCTCTTGCCTCCAATCAGCCAACTTGGAATATAATTGACCATATTTTGCTTCGATCAGATGGGTTTTAATATAAAGCTGGAGAAACCTGGTCTTTAGACCAGCATGCGACTTGGTCACAAAACCATCGAGTGATAAAAGGGCCGTTATCAAATGAAATGTTGAATAATACAACCGGTTGATACATGATCGCCATCTATGGTTATCTGCTAATAATTTGGCGTCGCGGTAAGTCTCATCTGACCTCTCAATTCTGTATCGGATATATTCAAAGCGGGAGGCATTCATGTGATGCTGATACCTTCACGTTTTATGATTTGATAAAAAGGTGTGCAAATATGTTTTGTTTCCCAATCTCTTTTTGAATAAATCAAAGTCGAGATCGGTTCTCCAAGCTCCAATTCCAACTGAAAGATCACCTGACGGTACATTTCTTCAACAGATCTGCTCTTTTTCGGACGATCAATCAGGATCAGAACATCCCAATCCGATTCATCATGGGCATCCCCCCTTGCGTGAGAACCAAAAAGAATTACATCGGCCCTGGGATCCTGATATTTGATCCGTGAACTGATCAGGCTGGCGATATGGGATTCCCTTTCTGTCATAATACAAAGTTAATACTATTGGAATATCTCGAGATTTTGCGCTTCGAAGTTCAACTTTACAGACGATTTCATGCATCAGGGGACAGAAGACAGAGTCATCATTCTGGCACAGAAACACCTGCAGTATGACCTGACCGGACTGATGTTCCATCCGGAATCCTATATGACCCCCCAGGGACTGCAGATCATGAAGAACTGGTTGCATCAGTTAAAATGAATAACTTTACAGTAAATGAATGGGATTATGCAACGGTCATGGTTCATTGCAGCAGTATGGATCGCCCTGGGCGGGAGTGTCCACTGCCAGGTCGATGTGACAGACACCCTGGACATTCGTGAGGAACAGAAATGGGATCAAATCATTATATCTATAACTGATCAGGCGGGTGCCGATACACTTCCCGTGTTTACCGCTGTGGAAAGGATGCCCCGGTTTCCGGGAGGGGAGGAGGCGAGGCTCGGATATCTCAGGGACAACATCAGGTATCCCCAGTATGCCCGCCATTGGGGAATCCAGGGAAGGGTGTTTGTCTCTTTCATCGTGGAGAAGGACGGTACGATCGCCGGGGTGAAAGTGCTGAGAGGTATCGGTGGCGGTTGTGATGAAGAGGCGATGCGTGTGATCAGCAACATGACCAGGTGGGAACCCGGAACACAAAAGGGCGAGCCTGTCAGGGTGCAGTTCAATATGCCCATCCTCTTTAAAATCGGTTCTGGTTCTGTAAGTGTTTCTGACCTTCATTACAGCAAGGGACACAGACGGATGGAGATGAAGCAATACGAATCCGCCGTCCAGCACTTCAGCAAGTCGATCGACAGCAAGTCCGCTTTTTATAAGGAGTCATTTGCCGACAGGGGTATTTGTCACCTGCACCTTGGCCATTATGATCAGGCGGTCAGCGATATCCGCGAAGCTCAAAAGCTCGGCGCCTTCCTGGTGCCGGAGGCCATCGCCGATGCTTACTTCAACATCGCCCATGCATACATGGAACAGAAGAGATACCCGGAGGCGATCGATCTGTATACCGAGACACTGAAACTGAAGAAGGATGATGCGGAGACCCTCTATAACAGAGGTGTTGCTTACTTCTACGCTGGGGAGAAGGGCAAAGCCTGCGAGGACTGGCATCAGGCAAGGGAGCTGGGGCTGGAGGCGGCAGCCGTCATCATGAACCAGAACTGCAGATAATCAGTGTTTTTCAGCGTATTGCTGTTTCATGACCAGGAAAAAGAAGTTGCCCTCCAGGGGCAGGTAGCCATATTCATAGCAGAAGTAGTAAGTGCTGCCGGTTTTTGTGATATACAGGCTGGTGAAAAAGCCGAAGTCAAATCCCTTTTCCACGAGCTTGTTCCGGTGCACCTTTGCCTTCCCGCCGGGATTCAGCTGTGAGAGTATCCTGCGGTTCCTGCGGAGGATGTTGTTCACATTTCTGATATAGTTGGTGGCATCCCGGATTTTGCGGTTGTTGTATGTGTTACGGCACTGGTCGGAGCAGAACCGTTTATCCACCCTTCCGGTGAGGGGGGTGCCGCATTCCAGGCAGCTTCTCTGCGGATTGTTTGATGTATCATGCATGGCGTTGGTTTTGGTACTGCAAATTAGCAGGGTTTTTCCAGAAATGCAAATTTTATAAGTTGTTGTTTGGCAGCAGCAAAAACGACAGCAAACGTTTCCACACGGTTACAAACGAATGTTAAACGAAAGTAATTGATTATTAACCGAATCCGGGTCAGCAGCGGGTATAATTTTGCTTCATCAACAACAAACCCGATGTTCAACAATCAAAAAACAAGAGTCATGAACACACTGAGAAACAGAGTGCAGCTGATCGGAAACCTCGGGAGGGATCCGGAGGTCATCAATTTCAACAGCGGAAACAGCCTGGCCAAATTTCCCCTGGCCACCTCGGAGGTTTACAAGAAGGAAAACGGGGAGAAGGTTACGGAGACCCAGTGGCACAACATGGTTGCCTGGGGCAGGAACGCCAAGCTTGCGGAGCAGTACCTGAAGAAGGGGAGCCATATCGCCGTCGAGGGTAAGCTGACCACGCGGAGCTATGAGGACAAGGGGGGAAACAAAAAGTACCTCAGTGAAGTGGTGGTGAACCAGATCGTTCTGCTGGGTTCGAAGTGAGAATGCCTTCGGATCGGAAAGGGGCGTCGCCGCAAGGGGATGGCCCCTTTCGTTTTTTTTATCCAAAATCCGGCACTGCCGGATTTTGGATTTCTTGAAGATTTGTAAAACAATTCCGGATATCGCTATTTTAGCGGAAGATAATGACATCAAACATCGGAATATATGCTTTAGAGGAACTTGATACCGGGATGCCTTGCGATGGTATTCATTGTCCCATCATGCACCCATACCGCCAGGGATAAAGGGGATCCTTATGCGAAGCTGGCTTCTGAGGTCCGGGAAGAGACCCGCAGGGCGTGGGAGGCATACCGGCAGTATGCCTGGGGGCATGATGTGCTGCTGCCCCTGTCCAAAAGCTACCGTGACTGGTACGAACAATCCCTCCATATCTCGCCCATCGATGCCTACAGCACGCTGAAGCTGATGGGCCTGGAAGTGGAGGCAGGGGAGATTGAGCGGTATGTGGCGGATTTCATTGATTTCGACAAGGACATCTTCGTGAAGACCTTCGAGGTGAACATCCGTATCCTGGGCGGGCTGCTGGCCATATACCAATACACCGGCAATGAAAAGATCCTCCGGCAGGCGGAGGATTTCGGGAGGCGCTTGCTGCCGGCATTCGGATCGGAAACGGGAATACCGTATTACCGGGTGAACCTGAAGACGGGCGGGGTGCGTGGCGACACGGTCAATGCCGCCGAAGGGGGCACCTACCTGGTGGAGATGGGCATGTTGAGCCTGTACACAGGCGACCCGGTTTTTTACCAGGCTGCACGGAAAGCTTCGCTGGCACTGTTCCACCTCAGGTCGGACACCGGCCTGGTGGGGCAGGATATCAACGTCAGAACCGGTGAATGGGCCAATCCGGTCAGCCATACCGGGGCATGCATCGATTCGTATTATGAATATCTGTACAAGGCCTGGCTCCTGTTCCGGGATCCTGAGATCAAAAGCGCCTGGGACGAGAGCATGATCGCCATTCAGTCATATTTGCCCGAGGAGTACGATTCGCTGCTGTGGTACGGCAGGGTGGACATGAATACGGGAGCACGGGCCGGCCGGATCGTCACCCTGTACGATGCCTTCTTTCCGGCCCTGCTGGCGCTTTCTGGCGACACGGCCACCGCCGGTCGGCTTCAGGTGACCTGGGACCGGCTCTGGAACCGGTACGGACTGGAGCCTATGGTATACGACTACGAAAAACGGGAACCCACATACCCGGTCTATGACCTCAATCCGGAGATCATCGAATCGGCGTACTACCTATACCACTTTACAGGCTGGGAACGTTACAGGGAGATGGCGGCCGGGTATTTCCGCGACATCATGAGGTACTGCCGGACGGATGTGGCCTTCACCGCCGTGAAGGACGTCCGTACCATGGAGCAGCAGGACGAAATGGCCACCTTCTTCTTTGCCGAGACCATGAAATACCTCTGGCTCATATTCTCATCCCCGGAGGCGTTTGATTTCGAGGGTCATGTCTTCAGCACCGAAGCGCATCCGTACCGGAAGAGCAGTTTTCCTCCGGAGGAAATGCGCCGGAGGCTGGGGATCTGAGGGAAATCCCCCACTGACGGGGTGATTAGAAGCCACCCCGTCAGCATTGTTTCTTCAAGAGCTGCCTGTATCTATTCACCCCGTACCCTATCCCCAGCCAAAGCAAAAGGATAATCCCTTCGCCAAGCGGGGCGCCGCCGCCGACGGGATTGGTGCCTTCGCCGCCGCCGGTATAAGCTTTAGATAAATCGAGGTCATACAGACTGGCAAAAACATTATTTTTGTATCAAATGCCGAGTAAGTGGGATCTTCTATAAAAATACATGCCAATCCTGAATTGCTTGTCTGGGCAAGAGAAGAATCGGGTTTAACGCCTGAGGAACTTGCTGTAAAGCTGCACATTCCTGTCGATCGTTTTAGGCAATGGGAAAATACCGGCAAGAATATACCGCTTGGAATACTAAAACAGGTCGCTAATTTTTATAAAAGGCAACTTGCTGTATTTTGCCTTCCAACCCCTCCTCCCAAAATTAAAAAACCCGGCGATTTCAGGAATCTGGCTAAAGACCAAAGCGGATTATCGGGTGAAGCATTACTTATCGTCAGGAGGACCAGTAAATATTTAAAACTTGCATTTGAACTGGAAGGCGAAGAGTACTGGAAAACAAAATATAACTGGTTAAACGAGGCTGATAATCTGTTAACAAAGAAAAAAAATATCACTGATGCTGAAATAACTGGTTGGTTACGTAATGCATTGGGAATCTCTCTCGACCAGCAGAAGAAGTTCAGAAGCTACGAAGCTGCTTTCAAAGCCTGGAGAAACGCAGTTGAAAAGAAACTCGGAATTTTTGTGTTTCAGTTTCCAATGCCTGAAGGGGAAATGGATGGTTTCAGCTATGCCTTTGAGCCACCCTATGCCATTGTTCTTAATAACACCAATAACTTGCCTCAAAGAAAAATCTTTACCCTGTTCCATGAACTTGGGCATATACTCAAACATCAGTCCGGTATTTGCTTTACTGATTTATATCGTGAGAATCAGCTTGAAATGGAATATCAATGCAATGACTTTGCCGGTAAATTTTTAGTACCGGATAATAATGTCTATCCAGTTGATTCCGTGGAAGAATTGACAAAACTATCCCAAACATATAAAGTCAGCAGGGAGGTCTATTTAAGGAGATCTTTTGAAAATGAACTTATTTCTAAAAGGGAGTTCTTTAATCATCTTAAAACGATCAGGGAGATAGCAAAAACGCCTAAAGCAAAAAAAGAAGGCTTTGCAGTTTCTCCATCCGTTACCAGTAAAAGTCAGAGGGGCGAAGCATTTTATAACCTAGTTGTAGACGCTGCTTATAATAACCGTATTGATTTTTCGACCGCCACTGATGTCCTGAATCTCAAGATCAACAGTATATTGAATGCCTGAAACTGAAAAAATATATTGTATTGACACCAGTGTGTTCCTTCATTTACATCTGATTCATAAAATGATCCCGATTGATAGCGTATGGATTGAACTGGATAAATTATTTGCATCGGGGAAAATACTTTCTCACGAGTATGTTTTTGATAAATTTTTTTCCGAATCCAGCAAGCGTGATTTCATTCAAAAGTGGATCGAAGACAAAAAGAAATATTTCCTTTCTATTACCGACAGGCAATTCGAATTGGTAAACGTTATTCTTAAAGAAATTCCAGATTTGATTGATCCGGAAAAAGAAAAAAATGAAGCTGATCCCTGGCTGATTGCTTTGGCAATTGAACTCAAAGAGGATCCCAGCCTTTTTGCAGAGAAAGAAATTGTTGTCGTTAGCCAGGAAAAGATGACCTCCCCGAAAAGGATTCCTGCTGCATGCG